>JAIWBS010000043.1:0-2712 GCA_048633705.1 Pirellulales bacterium | reverse complement strand
TTAAATCTCCGTCATTGGTTAAAATCATCAGACCTTGAGAGTTTTTATCAAGCCGGCCGGCGATTTTCAGCCGGGAACTTCCGGGAATAAGACGATAAACTGATTGTTCCGATTTGAATTTGGCCCTGGTGCTGACATAACCGACTGGCTTATTTAAGGCCAGGTAATGAAATTGGTGGGGTGGTACCACTTTTTGGTTATCAAGACAGACCTCATCATTTTTTGGATCGACGGTTGTACCCAGTTTTTGAACCAGCTGACGATTAATAGTTACGCGGCCGGCCGTGATTGCCGTCTCAGCATGGCGGCGGGACAAATCAGTTGATCGGGAAATAAATTTTTGGAGGCGTTCAGACATAAATTTTTAACCGGTTTCTTTCGGAGTTGTTAATATACTATATTATAGCAGATAAACCTCTTGACAATAAAGCCAAAGATGATATACTGGGGTTACTAATAAGTAAGTATTTTGCTAGTAACAAGTTCCATGATTAGCTTAGTAAGTTAGTAGGGAGCAAGTTCAACAAAATACCAAGTAAGCCAAATCAAATGGATGACCAAAAAGGTGGCTTCGGTGATCGAAAGATGTACCAAGGCCAATGGACTTGCTCCGAGTGTGGAGCAGAGATTACGGAACTGCCCTTCCAACCGGATGGCGATCGGCCGATTTTCTGCCGTGACTGCCATCGAAAACGAAGACAGGACCGTGGCGGAAACAAGTTCTAAATAAACTTTTTCCATAAAACAAAAAACAAGAACCCCGAGGACGGGGTTCTTGTTTTATAAAAAGGATTAAATTTCCTGTTTCTGGCTAATGCATTGATTATCAACACAGACAGCCAGGCCATTATATGGACAGTCTTGTTTCATCATGCCAGTTTGGTTTTTGTAAGCTTCAATTTCTTCTGCGGCATAAATATTAAAATAAGCTTTGTAACAAGGGTTGTTGGGATTATCAACCGCTATACAATCATTGTCTTGCTCGCAATATTGGGGATTATCTTCATATTTATCGTTAGGCGGTTCCGAAACTTGCCCATTAACATTTTGCTCGGTAGTATTAGTAGTTTCTTCAGTTGACTGCATCCACCAATATACAGCCAATATTATCATGACAATAATAACGAGAAAAATAAGGGCAGTTGATGATCTTATTTGTTTTTGGTCTGGTGATTTTTCTGGTTGTGCTTGCTGTTCCGGAAGGTTTTCTGGTTGTTGTTGATCCATAGAAATATTGTTAATTATTTTTTTCTCCTTACGGATTATAAACAAGGTTGCAAAGTTCTTCTGTTTTGCTGCTAATCAATTGGTTTAGTTTACCTAATTTATCCATAAATTTCTCGGTAGCAGAGATTGATAATTCAGTCCATGTGCCAAAGCCGAATTTTTGAGCTATGACTAAACTTTGTTGATTGATCTCTTCGATTTTTAGGTTAATTTGAGATTGAGACAAACCATCCTCATTCATATAACCGGGAGTCAATCGGTTGTTTTCTAAAAAACAAAACAGTTCAGCCTGAGCTACAACCAAGTCATTTTTGGCGTTAGAATTTGATACCAACCAGTAAAGGCCAAAACCAATTAGGCCGATGATTAAAATATAAATAATATACTTTAACATAATATTTGGTTAATTAAGTATATCAAACTAATGGTAAACAAAAAACCACCCGGTTTTAGGATGGTTTTTTACTATTGGTCGGTTATTTTACTACATACCAGATAATCAGACCGATTACAACTACAATTAGGATTATTCCCCAAGTTAGTAGGCCTGATGATTTTTTTGGTTTTTGTTCTCCTGGTTGTTCAGGTTGAGGTTGTGGCGATTGCTCCGGGGGGGATTGTGGTTGTTGTTCCGGAGGATTTTGTGGTTGTTGTTCGTCCATATTTATATGTTAATAATTTAATACCTAAATATAGTATAGCATATTATTAGAGATGATAATAGAGGCTTTTTCGGCCTTTTTTGGGGATAAATTCGGATTATTCAGGCAATTTAGAGACAAAAACTACCTTTCGACTTTGGTCAAGGTGGTTTTTTAATTGATTATCAACTGGTTTTTACTGTATCAATAAACTGGTCAGGGTTTTGGGGAGTGACAACGTAATGTTTCTTGTTGCGAGTGGTAATCAAAACCCCATCCTCAAAATTGGTCATTGCTACCCAAGCCTTGCCAATTCCAGGCAGATAATAAAGACCGCCAATAAAAGAACCGCCCCATAGCCGAATGCCGGTAGGGATAGCGGTTTTTTTTATTTCGGTGATATCTGAAATTTTAACCACATTATTATTAAAAGCACCGTGAATAGTGATTTCTCCGTTTTTTATCAAATATCTCATGTGATAAATCCGATAAAGTAGATAAATAAAAAAAACAATAACTACAGCAAAGACAGCATAAAAAACATTAATCTCCAAGGGCGACATATCGTCTTGGGACCAGCGGGGTACGCCCACTATTAACACAATAAAAAAAGCCAGAATACCCCAGTAGACGGCTAATATCCCTTTTGCTTTTCTGGTAGTAAATTCTTGATTCATTATTTATTCCTATTAACCTCCTCAATAAACTGATCGGGATTTTGGGGCGTGACGATGAAGCTCGGACCAGTTTTCATCCTAATCAATACCGCGTCAGCAGCATTAGTAACTGCAACCCAGATTTTTCCTATACCTGGTACAAAACAAGTGGGGTTACGGAAAGAGCC
>JAIWBS010000042.1:0-3067 GCA_048633705.1 Pirellulales bacterium | reverse complement strand
AAGCCACCATCTCCAGTTTATCAAACTGATGAACTCGAAAAATTCCCTTAGTGTCCTTGCCGTAAGACCCGGCTTCCCGCCTAAAACAGGGTGTGTAAGTGAAATAAGTATTCGGCAAATTTTTTTCTTCTAAAATCTCATCAGCGTGCATGGGAATCAAGGCGTGTTCGCCAGTAGCGATCAAATACAGTTTATCTTTTTCTAAATGGTATTTATCTTTTTCATCAATTCCCTCAATATATCCCAATCCGCGCATCATCTCCTCTTTGATCATGACTGGCGGAAAAACCAGCTTAAAACCTTTTTCCAATAGTTTTGCAATGCCGTATTGGAACAAAGCATTGCCCAATATTGCTAAATCGCCTTTTATGTAGCCAAATCTAGTGCCCGATACTTTTGCTGCTCTTTTTATATCGATTAAGTCCAAATTCTCAGCTATTGATAAATGATCTTGAGCGTCAAAATCAAGTTTCGGTTTTTTACCATATTCTTTAATAACTTCATTAGCTGATTCATCTTTGCCCACTTTAACATCAGGTTTTGGAATATTAGGTATTTGATACATTAACATTTCCAGTTCCTGGTCCAACAGCTTTAAATCCTTTTCCAAAATATCAGCTTCTTTGTCAGCTTCTTTTAAACGAGCCAGCATTCTTTGTTTCTCATCTCCTTTTAATTTAGGAATTTGCTGAGTAGCTTTATTTTTCTCAGCTCGTAATTCTTCAACTTTATTAAGAAGTTTCACCCACTTATCATCCAATTCTAAAATACCATCAATGTCACACTTTGTTTGTCTCTTTTTACAAGCATCTTTTATTAGATAAGGGTTAGCTCTTAATAGTCTGTTATCAATCATATTGTTCAAAATATTTACTTAGTTTTTTAATGGCTTTGGCTCGATGGGCAATTTGCTTCATTTCGTCATCGCTTAATCGGCAGAACATTTTATTAAGACTTTTGAGTAAAAATATCGAACGGTAGGGATAACCTTCTATTATTTCCACGTCCACTTGTTTAGTAATGATTCCTTCGGTAAAGGCTTCTTCTACATTACAGCGTCCTTGTGGGTTGCAGATGGCAATAGCCGCTACCAACCTAGCCCCTCTTTGTTCGTCAGGCACATCTTTCATTCTAGTCACTACATAATCGATTAATTCCTGATCAGTGTTGCGCCTTTTGCCAGTTAGATTTCTGGATCTAATTCCCGGTTCACCATTTAAGGCATCAATTGATAATCCGGAATCGCCGGACGCTGTCAGAATCCGGCTCATTCTTGCGTAAGTTTTAGCCTTAAGAATGGCATTCTCCTTATAGTCTTGACCAGTTTCTTCTACATCGTAATCGATGCCTACATCTTTTAGGCTATAACAATCAAATCCGTACTGGGAAAATAGATTCTTCAGTTCCTTAAATTTTCCTGGGTTGTTAGTGCCGATTAATAGTTTTTTCATAAGCCCAATTCACCAGAAATCTCCTTCATAGCTCCAAGAGCCAGATCAATAAAATCATCTAAACTAAAACCGATTTCTTCACACAGCTTGATTAAGTTTCTGTTTACGTTGGCGGTAAATGATTTTTGTTTAAATTTTTTAAGAACCGTATCCCGGTTAACGGAAGATAATTTTTTATCCGGCATAACCAAGGCACAACCGACAATTAACCCTGTAATCTGTTCAGCCGCTGTTAATGCTTTGTCAATCCCCTTTTCACGATAAACCCCCAAACCTTCCGCATTGTGCGACTTGATAGCGTCAAAGAATTCTTGATTCTCTATCCCCTGTTCTTTCAAGATTTTCTCCGTGATTAAACCGTGCTGATCGGGCCGATCTTTGGTTTGTTCAAAATCTAAATCATGAAGAAGGCCGACTAATCCCCAATAATCCGCATCTTGTTTTAACTTTTGTGCCAAAGAACGCATAATAGCTTCGGTCGCTATCATGTGCTTAACCAAGTTTTTATTATTTATCAGTTCATTAATTAACTTTAGCGCTTCGTCTCTATTCATTATTTTTTCGGTCTTAGGGTTGGAAACAGAATTACCTCCTTAATGTTGTGAGAATCAGTTAGTAAGGCCACTAAACGGTCAATTCCCAGTCCCAAACCTGCGCAAGGCGGCATACCGTGTTTTAAAGCCTCGATAAAATCCTGGTCTATTCTTTGAGCTTCAAGGTCACCGGCTTTTCTCAGTTTTTCTTGTTCCTTAAACCGATTTTCCTGATCAATTGGATCATTTAGTTCGGTGAAGGCATTTAATAATTCCATACCGCCGGCAATTAGTTGAAATCGCTCGGTATATTTTGGATTTTCGGTTCTCTTTTTGGCCAGAGGCGACAGCTCAATCGGGTAATCAATCAAAAAAGTAGGCTGGATTAAATTCGGCCTAACCTTTTCCTTGTATATTTCATCATAGATTTTTCCCAAACCAAAAGATTTATCGATTTTTAATCCTTGTTTTTGGGCAGTTTTTACCAAATCGTTCTTGTTTTCAAATTTATCGATATCAAGCTTAGCATATCGTTGAATAGCCTCCTTAAATTTTATTCGGGCAAACGGAGTTTTAAAACTAATCTTTTCATTATTGGAAACTATTTCTGTTTTCCCGATAGCGTCTCGGATAACTTTGTTTAGCATCTTTTCACTTAATTCCATCATATCGTTGTAGTCAGCGTAAGCCCAATAAAACTCCACTTGGGTAAATTCCGGATTGTGCATGTAATCGATACCTTCATTTCGAAAACAGCGGGAGATTTCGTAAACTTTTTCTAAACCACCAATAATTAACCGTTTAAGATATAGCTCAGGGGCGATTCTTAAATATAGGTCAATATCCAGAGCGTTATGGTGGGTAATAAATGGTTTAGCGTTGGCGCCTCCTGGGATAGGCTGCAGGATTGGTGATTCCACTTCCAAAAAATCATGCTCGTCCAAAAACTGACGAATGGCCTTGACTGCTTTGACTCTAATTACAAAGTTGTTTCTAAATTCTTTATTGCTAATAAGATCCAAATACCTTTTACGAAAACGTATTTCTTTATCAACTAAGCCATGCCATTTTTCAGGCAAAGGC
>JAIWBS010000041.1:0-5769 GCA_048633705.1 Pirellulales bacterium | reverse complement strand
CGGAAGATAATACTGACTTAGATCAATCATGCAGCGAACATTATTACGTGGGTTGTTACAATCAGGATTACGAGACTACCGAGGATTACGTGTCCTGCCAGACCGATGACGATTGCCAGGAAAAGGAACTGTATAATTATTGCTATCCGGACGATCCAGATCTGATTTGGTGTGATCAGGGTTATTATTACTGTGAGGAGGAAGTTTGTGTATTGTGTGATTGTCCGATTGACGAATCGGATATCGAGGCAATGGACAATTATAAATTGAATTAGTTTATTAAAATATTGTGGAAAACCCTCATCTTGACAGGGTTTTTTATTATGATAGATTTACCTTTCGTATAAATTCGTTCTTTTTGTAATTGGCCTTATCCAGGGAGGTAGTAATGTTAGAGTTAACCAGAAGAAACTTGGCATGTCTTGGCGATTACGCCAGCCTGAGATGTGCTACCGGATTCCGGGTGAGGGGAGAAGTTACTATTACCAACAACACTGATACTACCATCAGGAACGCCAGAGGTAACCTGTTTACCAGACCACACATTGATGTGTGGGTGATTCGTCGGAAAAGGAGCTAATCGATGGATTTCATTACCACAGCTAGATCGAACAGAGTAAGGACACCCAGCAGCGCCTCTGCCGCCGAAGGAGTTGGTGAGGAAGTATTTGTGGAAGTCGGCGACGTTATCCCGGATTTTCTGGGTGGTCGCATCGTAGTAGGCTGCCGGGCCAAAGCCGGAAACGGTAATGGCGGGATAGAAGGAAAGGTCGTAGAAATCGGCCGGGACGAGTGTGTCCTTCTAACCGATGATGGTGAACGACTACCGGTCAAACCCGGTGAACTGATCATTACCAAGCGGCCAGTCGGTCGCTGAGTATTACAAACCCACTGGTTGGTTTTTCAACCGGTGGGTTTCTTCTTTTTCCAGAGTAAGTTAAAATGATTGTATGAAAAATATATTGGCCATTTATAAAGTCAAAGGTCCGACCTCCCATGACATTATCAATCAATTACGGAGGGTAACTGGAATAAAGAAGATTGGACACGCCGGGACCTTGGACCCATTAGCTACCGGAGTTTTGGTAGTAGCCATCGGTCGGGAGGCAACCAAACAGTTGGACAGAATTGTTAATTCCAAAAAAGAGTATTTGGCAACTATTAAATTAGGGGAAGAAAGTACAACTGATGATGCCGAAGGTGCTAAAAAGGAGATAGAAATTAAATCTGAACCACCAAGAATAGAAATCGAAAGAGTCTTGAAGAATTATATCGGGATAATTGAGCAGGTTCCGCCATTATTCAGTGCAGTTAAGGTAAAAGGGAGATCTGCTTATAAATACGCCAGATCGGGGCAAGCAGTTGATTTACCAACCAAGACAGTAGAAGTTAAATCGATTGAACTATTGGCTTATGACTGGCCGGTTTTAAAATTAAAAGTGGTTTGTGGTAAAGGAGTATACATTCGCTCCATAGCAAGAGATTTGGGACGCCAATTGAACTGTGGTGGACATTTAATTGATTTAGAGAGGACTAGAGTAGGGGATTTTACCCTTGATCAAGCCTTAACCGTTAGTCAATTTGCCAATGCCTGGCAAAAAAGTTATAATTAAATTCTATGGATTTAACGGATTTAATTGATAAGTTAAAAGATTGGAACTGGGGAGGCAATAGCGGCTATGATTATTTTTTAGCTGCTGTTTTTTTTATCGGCCTGGTTATTGTTTTAAAAGTTTTCCAGTTGATAATCTTGGTCCGTTTAAAGAAGTTAGCCAAAAGAACCCAATCCGATTTTGATGACGTATTAATCGAGATATTTACCAAGATCAAGCCCCCATTCTATTTTTTGATTGCTTTGTATTTTGGGATCAGGGTTTTGACTTTGCCTGATCTAGTCAATGTAATTGTTAAAATTTTCTTTCTATTAATTGTAGTTTATGAAGTAATCAGGGCTTCAGAAAAGCTAATCAAATATTTTGTCCAAAAATATTTAAATCGAGTAGCCAATGATAAAAACAAAGCCCTAAGCGAGACTACGATAAAAAGCATTGTCGTTATTGTCAGAATCATTCTTTGGATGCTGGGTCTGACTTTAATCCTGGCCAATTTGGGGATAAATGTTACTTCCTTGATTGCCGGTTTGGGAATTGGCGGCATTGCTATTGCTTTAGCTCTCCAAAACGTCCTGGGTGATATTTTCAGTTCATTCTCAATTATTATCGATCGACCATTCGAAATTGGTGATTTCATAGTAATCGGTAAAGATAAAGGTACAGTTGAAAAGATAGGATTAAAAACCACCAGGTTGAGAAGTATAGGCGGGGAAGAATTAGTTGTTTCCAATAATGAATTAACTTCTACCCGGGTTCAAAACTTTGGCCGGTTGGCTAAAAGAAGGGTTGATTTTACTCTGGGAGTAGAATATGGCACTGATTTGACTAAGCTGGAGAGCATTCCCCAGATTATCAGGGAAATAATAGATAAACATGAACTAGCTGAATTTGACCGTTGTCATTTTGCTAAATACGGTGATTCCGATCTAAAGTTTGAAATTGTTTATTATGTTAATTCTTCAGATTACAAAGCCAATATGGATTTGAAACAGAAAATCAATTTAGCAATTTACCAGAAATTTCAGCAAGAGGAGATTGCCTTCGCCTATCCTACTCAAAAGGTTTTGATAAATAAATAACCAAGTAATAATTCAACCAGCTGGGAGCGGGTTTTTTGATTTGCCAAAAAAATACTAATATGATAAGTTAATCGACCAACAAGTGGCTCTTTATCAAGGAGGGCAAAATGGTCATGGTAGTTGGGGGATTTGCTGTCCTATTGGCAGCCATGTGTTACACAAGAACCATCGCGATTCTGACCAGGGATCGAGTCTCTGTCTGGAGAGAAGACATCGCCTGGCAATCCTGGGGCTTGGGCTGTGATGCCATCGCTACAGTTTGTATGTTGATCTTGGCCAAATGGCAGATCAGTCTGCACGGAGTATTGGGTTTTATCGTTCTTCTGCTGATGGTAGTTCTGTTGGTCGTGATGATCAAAGCCCAAAAGTACCGCTGTTGGGCTGGAAAACAGCCACACCCCTTCAGAATCGGTACCCTGATCTATGGCTGGATTGTCTGGTCGCTCTGGGCGGCATTGTTCCTGTATTCAATTCCCACCAAGCTGGTGCCACTGATTGTTGGTAGTTAGCACCGGTAGCCCGTTGACTGATGTCAACGGGCTTTTTCTATAGAAAAAGGGAGCACCATGTTTGAGGTACTCCCAGCTTGGAAGAGATTTACCAACCCAGTCGTTCATGTATAAGTTCTTTTGGGCTACGCACGTTGTTGCGTTGCACCTAGGACTCACACCTAAGTTAGTAAACCATTAGTAGCTATTCTTCGCTGTTCCCGCAAGCAGGGTAATCCGTTAGCCTCGAAAGGCTACTATATAGACGGACCTGCCCAGAGATTACACCAGACTAGCAGACTGGGGGGCTAACGCAATCTCCTTGGCGATCAGGTTAGACTGAAACGATTGGGCCGCAATCCCTTCCCTGATTACCCGGTACTAAGTTGCTAGAATCACCCTCCTTCCTCCATTTCGAACCAGAGGACACCGAAGTGTCCTCTAGATTAATTGGCTAAGCTTAGGATATAGCCAATGTTAAAGATTGTCAATACCGCTTTTTTGTGATAAAATATAGATAAGAATAATTAAGAAAGGAGTATATTATGGTTTCACCAGAATCGAAAGAAGCTCCAGTTGAAGAAGAAACTCCGGTTGAAGAGGAGAAAATTGAACCACTAAATCTGGATGAAGTAAGAGACACTACAGAACTAACCATTATGGAAGAAAGACTAGCGGCCCATCCTGAAGGCGCTAAAATTTTGCGCAAAATCAGGGAGAAATCTGCCAAAGTGCTAGGCAGAACTATTGTTGATATGGAAAGTATGACTATAGTGGATATTTGGCAGGAGCTTGAAAGAGAAACCAAAAGTGTAGATATCAATAAGACTGATGCTGAAAAACTGTGTGGAGCGCTAGACAGTCTTTTTCACACCGCCGAAAAAGCGTCTTATGTAATGAAATTATTAGAGGAATAGTGAAAAAAACATTTTACATTTTTATCAGTACTGTTTTAGGTATTTTACTCAGTTTTCTTGCTCATGCCTTAATTGAGGTTCTTTTTCTAAACTGGGCGGACAAAGAAAATCTAACAGTAGAGTGGCATGAATATATGGGTAAATTTTGTGCTCTACCGCCAGCGCTTTCCATTTCCTTGTTTATTGCAGGTGCCTTACTGGGAATCTGGATCGGATTTATTTGGTGGAAGATTGTTTACATAGAGAAAAAAAGAGGATTATTTTTAAAAATTAAGGATTAATTATGGGTGATTGTTGGGAATTAGAAGAAAAATTAGCCAAAGATCCTGAACTGAAAGAACAAATGGATGAGTTTCGAGAAAAGGCTCATCAGATTATCGGCGGCAGCCGCAATGATATCAATCAAATGAATCTGGCAGATATTGCTGAGCGTTTGGCTGATGTATATGAGACAGAAGCTGATCAAATAGCTGACCAAATCTTTAAGTTCTTAAAAACGTGTAAGGAAAACGTAAAATGAACACTCAATTCTTCGCAGCCACTTTAGTGGCGTTACGATCCGATAAACAACCTGACTAAAGTCAGTTAGAAGATATTAAGTCAATCTAATAAAAATTATGAACACTCTATTTCTGGATATCGAAACTTTGCCGGCTGACCCCAAACTTTGGGAAAAGGTGGCGGCTGACAAGGAGTTGCGCTATCAGTTAAAAAAGAAAAAACCGTTCAATAAAGAGGAAGCATATAAACTGACATCTTTGGATGGTTCTTATGGTCAGATTTTTTGTATCGGCTATCTTAATGATCCGGCCATGAAGTCCGCTGATATAATAAAAGGCACCGAAAAAAAGATATTGAAAGATTTTTGGGATTTAGCTAGGGAGTGTAGCTTGTTTGTCGGCCATAATTTGATGGACTTTGATTTACCGTTTATTTACAAAAGATCAATCATTCATAAAATTAAGCCATCTCTAAATTTAAACTTTGCCCGTTATCGAAGCAGTCCGATTTATGACACTATGAAAGAGTGGGAAAAGTGGAACATCATGTCTCGAATTTCCATGGATGACCTTGCAAAAATTTTGGGGTTACCGTCTTCCAAAACTTACATGGACGGTTCCCAGGTTTATGAATATTGGCAAAAAGGTAAAGCCAACGAAATTTACGAATACTGCAAAGCGGATGTAGAGGTCAATAAAAAGATCTACGACCGGATGATATTTAAGGAATAAAAAGAATAAAAAACTAGACGAATAATCGCCTAGTTTTTTGGTATAAAGTTTTTATTGCCCAGATTCTCGATTTTCCCGGGATTTTCTTTTTCCCCAAGCTATCTGGAGCAATCTGTATTGTCGGGAATATTCTGTTCGTTTCTCAGGCAAGGATTTCATCATTACTAGACCGAGAGCCCTGAGGGCTTGATCCAATTTTTCTGCCTCAAATTTTTGAGCGAGGGATTTAGCATCGGCCCCGGACTCAATTTCCGCAAAAATATCTTTATATTCCTCCAGTCCATTCTTTTCCTCTTGATGACCCGATTCAGTTTCTGGCATATTATTTCCCTATTGGGTAAGTCAGAGCCCCTGCTCTGACCGCTGAAAGACCTGAGCAGGGGCTCAGGTCTACCCCATTAATATTTTCTTAATAAGAATAAAATTATCGCTTTTTGGAT
>JAIWBS010000040.1:0-2707 GCA_048633705.1 Pirellulales bacterium | reverse complement strand
CCGGTCTCTCCGATAGCCACGGTCAATTGCTCATCAGCTAATTTAGCTAGTTTCTCCATATTCAATTCTTCATCAGCCACGTGGATAGGATGAAAACCGACTGATGCATAAAGCGTACCGGGAAATTCTTTGGCCAACTCAACTGCTCTGGCAGAAGTATCAACCTGTGATCCAACATTGATTACTTTCATACCTTTTTCCTGGCAGCGCTTTACAACCCGCTGATAATCCTCAGCAAAGTCTTTAAAGTTAAGATGACAATGGGTATCTATTAACATTTCAATTTAAAATGGTAAATCTAAATGCTTAATCGCCTCCGGCAAAAGAGGAATCAACAAACCACCGACCCAGACTAAAAAGACAGCTACCGCTGACAAAGCAATATAATCGCCGGCTGGCATACCCTCGAAAAATCGGGCAGCTACGTTAAGCGTTATTCCCAATAAAATAGCTTCCTCAACCAGTCCTAAAACCGCTCCACCAAATCTGTTGATCAAACCCAAAAAAGGAATCAGTTGGATGATTTTGAATATTTTCCCGATGATACCAAAAATTATGGAAACTAAAGAAGCGACCACCAATAAAATAACTATGAAAGCCACGATATTCAAGGTAGCTTCGGACAACCAGCCAAAACCAGATAGCCAACCGGCCACTACATCATAAAACTGCCCGGCTAAGACCGCACCGACTACCAAGCCGACAATTCCGCCCAAAGTACTAATCAGACCTCTTTTAAAACCACCCAAAAAGGCAAGAATTAACAGGACAACTAATACCCAATCCAATATTGTCATATTATTTACCTTAATTATTACAAGTCTATTATAGCTATTTTATTTATCTTCTGGCAAATAAAGGTTCGCCCTTCTTTATCCGGTCTACACTGATTAATCCTAAAAGTTTCTGGCCAGTTTGGGGCATAAATGGAGTAATTGCTTTTGCAATCTCGCAAAGCAGACTGGCCAATTCACTCAATAACTTGTTCAATTTATCTTTCTCCCCGGCTTTGTGCAATTCCCAAGGTTTCTGTTGGTCAATTTGAGTGTTTGCCCAATCAATCTGCGACCAAATTTCCTTTAGAGCTTTATCAAAAGCCAATTCTTCTATAAATTTATTGACTGGACCAAAGTCTCTGGAACACTTGACTATGGCGGGAATTTTACCGTCACTGAATTTCTCGATCATGTTCAAAGTTCTAGCCACCAAATTTCCTAATCCGTTGGCTAAATCAGAATTATATTTTTCAGTGAATCTTTTTAGTTCAATATTCCCATCAGCCCCAAAAGGGAATTGAGACAAAAGAAGGTAGCGAGTGGCGTCTATCCCAAACTCGTTGACTAATTCATTGGGATCGATAATGTTGCCCAGTGATTTGCTCATTTTTTGGCCGTTGATTGAGAAAAAACCGTGGATGAATTCTCTTTCTGGAATTGCTACCCCAGCCGCTAGCAACATAGCCGGCCAGAAAATAGCGTGAAACTTCAAAATATCTCTAGCCATTAAGTGAATTACCTCGGCTTCCTCCCACCATTTCTTGAATTCCTCTTGGTTATCGCCGTAACCAACAGCTGAAATATAATTTTGCAATGCATCCACCCAGACATAAACATTCTGCTTCTTGTCAAAAGGCAAAGGAATACCCCATTTTACTTTTTCTCGGGAAACAGAGAAATCCTCAAGACCCTGTTTGTAGAGACCTAGAGTTTCGTTTTTCTGATTAATCGGCCGAATCGCTATCTTATCTGATTCAATTAGTTTTTTAACCTTATTCAGGTAATCTTTTAATTTGAAAAAATAATTCTTTTCGGTAATCTTCTGGGGAGGTTTTTTGTGATAAGGGCACAATCCGTCTACTAACTCCTTTTCTGTCAAAAACTTTTCGCAGCCGGTGCAATAAAGCCCTTCGTATTGGCCTTCATAAACCGCTTTTTTTTCATGCAGCACTCCCATAAACTTTTTAACGGACTGTTTGTGCCTTTGGTCTGTGGTTCTAACAAAATAATCGTATTCGATATTGAGGTTAGACCAAGCTTGTTTATACAGCTCAGCTTGCTGATCCACAAACTCCTGAGGAGACATATTGGCTTGATCAGCTGATTCGGCAACTTTGGAACCGTGCTCATCTGTCCCGGTCAAATAAAAAACTTCTGCTCCCTGGCTTTTGTAATAGCGAGCCAAAATATCACCGGCAATGGTCGTATAAGCATGACCAATATGCGGTTTATCATTAACGTAATAAATTGGAGTGGTAATATAGTAACGTTTAGACATTTTCTTTAAGCACCCGTCATTGCGAGGAGTCCCGTACGCAGTGAGGGACGACGCGGCAATCCTGTTACTGAACGAAACGGGATTGCCACATCCCGCTTACGCGGGATTCGCAATGACTGATTTTAATACCATTCATTTTCTGCTAATAATTACAACAAATTCCCCTTTTACTTTATCTGGATTCTTCTCGAAAAACTCTAACACCGTTTCTGCCCTACCCCGTATCATTTGCTCAAACTTTTTTGTTAACTCTCTGCCAATTACAACTATTCTGTCCTCGGCCAAAACTTTAACCAAACTGGCCAAAGTTTTTAATATCCGGTGGGGTGACTCGTAAAAAATAATTAAATGATCTGATTCATTTATCTTTTTAAATAATTTTTCTCTCCCCTTTTTATGGGGAATAAACCCCAAAAATTCGAATCGATCCGTG
>JAIWBS010000039.1:0-13540 GCA_048633705.1 Pirellulales bacterium | reverse complement strand
CCGCTTTCTCCAAGTTAACATTTTTTCCGTATTCCTCTTCTATCAAATGGGCTATCACCTCTGTATCCGTGTCTGATTTAAACCGATGGCCTTTTTTTATTAATTCTTCTTTTAGTTCAGTGTAATTCTCAATAATTCCGTTGTGAACAACAACAATTTCTCCCTGGCAATCAGCCTGGGGGTGGGCATTTTGTTCAGAAGGGATACCATGAGTCGCCCAACGGGTATGAGCAATCCCTGATACGCTGTTCTGGGGCATTTCTGATATACACTTTTCCAACTCAGCTACTTTGCCCACTGATCTGGTAATAAAAATATTGCCCAAGTTAGTCAAAGCCACTCCTGCTGAATCGTAGCCACGATATTCTAATCTTTTCAAACCTTCAATCAAGATTGACAAAGTATTCTGGGGGCCGACATAACCGATTATTCCGCACATTTTACTTTTTATTTATCTGGTTAAGTAATGATTTTCTTTCCGTCTCAGACTCTTTATAAATATCCTTAAACATTTTTCTAATTACCGGGGTCATCTTTTGTTTTCTTCTCTTCATAGCGATACTAGCGGCTGCAATTGCTTTTGACAAATTATATTCATCTGATTTTCCATCAAGATTCACCCAGCCGTATGAAGGAATTGCTTTGGGTGTTAACTTGCTGCCGAAAACATTAGTCGAGAAACCAACTACAGTCCCCGTATTGAATTGGGCGCCAATTCCTGATTTACTGTGATCAGCCATAAATAATCCTAAAAATGTCATTCGGCTATCTTTCATTTGGCCGTTTATCCAAACTTTGGCCGCACCATAATTATTTTTCATATCGGAATTAGTGGTACCCGCTCCCAGATTACACCATGATCCGATATAAGAATGTCCCAGGTGTCCATCATGCTGCTTATTGGAAAAACTCTGGATAATAGACTCACCAACCTCACCGCCGATTTTGCAAACAGGGCCAATATAAGTATTGTGATTAATCCTGGCCAAGGGGTTGATAACCGAATCGTAGCCAATATAAACCGGACCAGTTAAAACTGAATTGGCTCCAATAGTAACTCCTTCTTCAATATAAATTGGCCCCCCGGAAGCATCCAATACCACTCCTGGTTTAATATCACAATTTCTGTCAATAAATATCTTTTTGGGATTCAGTATAAAAACTCCTTCCCGATATTTAGTGGCTAAACTTTTCCCTTTTAGCAAACCGTTTATGTCACCGGCTAACAACTCTTCATGATAACGGATTAAATCCCAAAGATAATCAATTTTCTTAACTACAACTTTTCGGCGAGGAAGTTTTTTAAGTTGTTGCTCTAAATCTTTTTTTAAATCCAGCTGAGCCACTGCTATCTGGTCTAGTCTAACAGCGATCAAATCACGGCCCTGCCAATAACTACAGTTAGGCCCGTTAGCTTTTATCTTGTTGGGTAATTTACCATCACCCAATATTCGACCATTTAAAAATAAATAGCTGTCTTTTTTCAGCTTATTAATGGACAGATCGCCATACCTTTGCTTCAGGGTAGCAACTAAATGCGGCCGGCAGTGCAAACTAAACTTAGTTTTGGGGTATTGATCAAGAATTCTTTCCAACAAAGTATAAGCCCCCACTTTTAATTCGTAAACCGGTCTAGTATAACAAAGTGGCAGTAACTGTCGGTAGTTTTTATCTTCGAAAAGACAAATTGTCATATATTTGATGCTTAATATTATAATACCTTATTAACATTTGTCAATTTTTTTTCTACAGTTTCTTGTGATACTGTAATATTTTAGCTAATTTTAGGCAAAAAAATAATAAAAATTCTGTCAGAATATTTTCTACATTATTACTTATTTTTCAAATATGCTTCGATGAAACCATCGATTTCTCCGTCTAGCACCTTGTCCACTTGGCTCGTTTCATAATTGGTACGGTGATCCTTGACCATTTTATAAGGATGCAATACATAAGAACGGATCTGATTCCCCCATTCCGCTGATTGATAATCACCTCTGATTTTCTGCTTTTCCTGCTGTTTCTCCTGAATATAATGCCGATGAAGCTTGCTCTTCAGGTGTTTCATTGCATTGGCTTTATTTTGAGATTGTGATCTTTCATTACGGCAGACAACTGTAATATTGGTGGGCAAGTGGACTATTCTGACCGCTGAATCTGTGGTGTTAACGCTTTGACCACCGTGACCAGAAGATCGAAAAACATCTATTCGCAAATCCTCCGGTTTTACCTCCACTTCTTTTACTTCTTCCAATTCAGGCAATACCTCAACTAGGGCAAAAGAAGTATGACGCATTTTTTCTGCATCAAAAGGGGAAATTCTCACCAGACGATGCACCCCAGATTCGCTCTTTAAGTAGCCATAAGCGTAATGGCCTTTAATATCCAAAGTGGCGCTTTTTATTCCCGCCTCAGAACCGGCTGATTTGTCGATTATTTTTACTGTCCAACCCTTCTTTTCACCAAAGCGCAAAAACATGCGCAAAAGCATACCAGCCCAATCTTGAGCATCTACTCCACCAGCTCCGGCACGAATCGCCATAATTACATTATGCTGGTCATACTGGCCGGATAACAAAATAAGAAATTCCAAATCAGCGAATTTCTTACCTAATTCCTCTAACTTTTTTTCGATCTCCGACTTTAGTGAATCGTCCTTCTCTTGAGCCGAGGTCAAAGCCAGTTCCAACAATTCTTTTACCTCTTTCTCAATCTTCTGCCAGTTATTGATTTCTTCATCTAGTTGATTAAATCTTTCGGCTACTTGTTGAGCTTTCTGCCGATTGTCCCAAAAATCAGCCTGGCTCATCTCAACAGACAGAGCCTTTAATTCTGTTTTTTTGGTGGCAAGGTCAAAGTAACCTCCGTAATTTGGAGATTTTGTTTTGCAACTCCTTAATTTTTTCTATTAGCTCTTTCATTATTCTAAATTGTATTCAGCCAAGGTTACGTTTATTATTTTTTCTTCGTTGTTATGGATGATTTTAAGAGAGACAATATCTCCTACCTGATATTTGGCAATTTCCCCGGCCAAACTGTGGTCCGCATCTATTTTTTGTCCGTTGAACTCCAAAATAATATCATCTTTTTGTAATCCTGCCTGGTCAGCCGGGCTGTCAGGAACCACGGCTAATTGACCCGGGCCATCTCCGCTAATCAACAGCACGCCGTAATCTATCGACATATCATTAGCTTCAGCAAATTCTTGGTTGATTATCCGGTAGCGAATCCCCAGCATTGGTCTGATAATCCGACCATGCTTCTGAACGCTGACAATCACCGGTTTGGCAATATTAATTGGGATAGCAAAGCCAATACTCTCCCCTTCTCGATTAATGGCGGTATTAACGCCGATTACCTGGCCTTCTAAATCAAGCAGGGGTCCACCGGAATTTCCCGGGTTAATGGCAGCATCAGTTTGAATCGCTTCTTCGATCACTTCGGCTGCCCCAGAGTAATCTCCGGCAGTAATCGTCCGGTCAATACCGGAAATTACTCCTCTAGTTACTGTATTGCGATATTCACCCAGGGTATTACCTATGGCAATTGCGGTTTGGCCTATTTGGATCTGATTAGAATCAGCCAAGGCTACTGGTTTTAAACCTGTCGCTTCGATTTTAACAATTCCCAAATCGTTAAAAGGGTCTGTACCGATAATGGTGGCTTCGTAACTACTACCATCATTGGTAATCACCGTGTAATCAGCTTCGGTATCTGATATTACGTGCTTGTTGGTTAAAATCAATCCATTGGCATCGATAATAAATCCGGTTCCTCCCCCTATTTCAGTTTGTCCCTGGGGTGTACCGTATCCGTAGAAAAATCCAAACGGATCATCCAAGTTATATATTTCACTCAGGTCCTTGCTAATAACAATACTAACCACTGAAGGGCTAACTTCTTCCACAACATCGATGGTGGCAGAACTCTCTTCAATATTGATTTGTTTATTAATTGTAGTTGAGCTACTATCTGAACTGGCAAAATAATTAGCTGACAATCCCCCGATAATGCCACCCGATACACCGCCTACCAGAAAACTAACTATCAAAGTAATGATAAAAAAATTTGATTTTTCTTTTGGTTTGTTTGGCATATTTCCCATCTGGATATTATTACGCAATTCTTTACAATTTTCTTTGTCCTAATTGACCTTACGAGAATTAACCAACTGTTTAAAAGACTTCTTTGCTTTCTGCAGTTTAAAACAAGCGACCACGCTAGCTGAGACAACCGGGATAATAACTAAATTACCGATCAGATTGTACTTCAAAAAAGGTAATCCCATTATATAACACTGAATCAATCCAGGCCAGGTCATTGGATACATTTTTGGCCACATTAGCCAGACTCCGAAGTTGGTCCATAGATAGAAGAAAAAAGAAGCCCCTATACCAATAGCGGTCAGTTTCAATGAATACCGGAAAGAATCCTTTTTGTCCTTTTTGGCTAATAATCCCATCAATCCAACTAGCGCCCAGGCTGACCAAGTAAAAATCAGGATTGAGTTATTGCCAATCCAAATATCAGTGATAGCGATAGCTGATAACGGAATAACCAAAGCATAAACGCCACCCAGGATAGAACCAGCCATCAAAGCCGTAATGGTAATAGTCTCCACATTGGGGATATCTTGCAGAAACAAACGGGATATCACCGCAAAGGTAATTAACAATATTGATAAGATGATTTTGTTCTTATTCATGTTTTTCCTCCCAAGTCCGACTAATACGGGCTGATTTCAAATCTTAATTCGACTTTGTCACCTGGCTTAACCAACGTATTATCAATTGACTGCATTGTCATCTCGCCATGCTGATAGAGAAACCAATACATGTTGTCCTGGCCACCCAGATACTGATTGATACCATCAATAAGTATACCTAAATCTTCATACTCAGTAGTGTCTAGGATCAAATTCTCTCTAATGCTGGCTCTAGTCAACAAATCATAAGCAGTTGTTTTCTGATCTACCTGGAATTCAAATACACTCTGCTTGTCACCGAAATTGATAATAAGGTCGGCCTCACCCTGAACCTGTACACCAGCTACTGCTCCATTTTGGACTTCTTCTTTTTGAGTCAAAGCGGCTATCTGATCGTTAGTTCGAATACCGGTAATGCCGATTATGGCTACACCAGCCAAAGCGACAACTACAGTAATCAGTAGAAATTTTAGATTGTTTTTCATACTACTCCTTTCAAAAAAACCCTCTCCGGTAAAAAGTAGGGTTTTAATACTTAATACCTTTCGACCGAAAGTAATTAATAAAATTAGGTTTCCTGGCTCCCCCACCCTTGTTAATTTAGGACGGAGTTACAGTGGCGGGACCGCACTGGACTCTCTTGTCGAATGACAGGATACACCAGTTTCCCCTATATTTAGTTGTTAATATTCTATTCCTAGTCGGGCTTTTACTCCCTTTTTATAATAATGCTTCAATTCCTTCATTTCTGTCACCAAATCAGCGGTGTACTTTAGCTTAGCAGACGCCTTACGGCCTGTCAAGATCAATTCTGTCTTTTTTGACCTGTCTTTTATTACCTGAATCAAAGTTGGCTCGCTTATCAAGCCAAAATGCACAGCTACTATCACTTCATCCAGAATCACTAGGTCATATTGACCTAATAAGGCCCTCTGAGCTGATTTTAGGGCCCTCTGAGCTTGATCTATATCAATCTTTGATATTTTACCTTTTCTAACGAGCTTCTTGGTGCCAAATTGTCTTATGACCACTTTTGGAATTTTCTTGATAGCTTTTAATTCACCATAGCTTCCTTTTTTCATGAACTGAATAATACACACTTTCTTCTGATGGCCTAAGCTTCTTAAGGCTAAGCCCAGAGCAGCTGTGGTCTTACCCTTGCCATCACCGGTATATATTTGAACCAAACCTTTTTTCATATTCTTTGTAACAGGTAACTGGTAAACTGGTAATAGAGCCGGAGAAAAAACAAATTACAAGTTACTTATTACAAGTTACTAGTTACTAGATATTACAGACTACAAGCTGAATAACCACAGGCAGGGCAAGTAATGCAACCTTCAGAAATTTGCAGATCACTGCCGCACTCAGGACATTTTTCCAGTTGGTGGGAATTAATCGGTTTGTCTCCATTATTCACCTTGATGTCGGGGGTTTTGGGTACGGCCACTTCATCGATAGTCACTTCGTCTCCTTCTGGTACTTGAACGGCGATTTCTGGTTCTTTCTTCTCTTTATCCTTATCTCGATTATCAATATTTAATACCTGAAGATCACGACTCCTGTCCCGATAAATGGTAATTCCCTTACAACCTAGTTTAAAAGCCAACTGATAGACTTTTCTAACATCTTCCGGTGTGGCTTCGTGGGAAAAATTGACTGTCTTGGATACAGCATTGTCAGTATATTTTTGAAAAGCGGCCTGCATCTTAATATGCTCTTCCGGAGTAATATCGTGGGCGGTCACAAAAATCTTGCGCCATTTTTCGGGAATCTCCTCGAAATTTTCGATCGTTCCCTTTTTGGCAATGCGCCGCATCAAATCCTCTGAATAAAACCCTTCTTTTTTGGCAACTTTTTCAAAATAGGGGTTAACATCTAAAAGTTCATCTCCCTCGTCCAGTAGATTCTTCCTAACAAAAGAAATGGCAAAAAGCGGCTCGACCCCTGAACTGCAGCCGGAAATAATAGAAATCGTTCCAGTCGGCGCAATGGTAGTCAAAGTAGCGTTTCTCATCTTGGGACCGTTTTTTTTATCGAAAATGCTGCCCGGGTAATTGGGAAAAATGCCTCTTTCCTCAGCCAATTCAATTGATTTCTCCTTGGCGGTATCTGAAATAAATTTCATCACCTTTTCTGCCAGCTTAAAGGCTTTATCTGAATTATAAGGTATTTCCAGTTGGATAAGCATATCAGCCCAACCCATTACTCCTAATCCGGTTTTTCGGTTCCTTTCGACCATCTCTTCTATCTTTTCGAGAGGAAAACGACTCATGTCAATTACGTTGTCGAGAAAGTGAATGGCTGATCTGGTTATTTTGCGCAATTTCTCCCAATCAACTTCCTGGCCTAAAATCATCTTAGCTAGGTTGATAGAACCCAAATTGCAGGATTCATGCGGTAATAGGGGTTGTTCGCCGCAAGGATTAGTCGATTCAATCTCTCCAACTTGCGGGGTAGGGTTAGATGCATTAATCCGATCAATAAAAATAATACCGGGCTCTCCGTTCTTCCAGGCCATATCAACAATCAAACTAAAGACTTTATCGGCGGATAATTTATCAACTACTTCACCACCGTGAGGATTTAATAATTCGTATTCCTCATCTTTTTGAAGAGCTTCCATAAATTTATCAGTCAGGGCTACCGATATATTAAAGTTGTTTAATTGATTATTGTCCTGTTTGGACGTGATAAACTCCACAATATCCGGATGATCAACTCTTAAAATACCCATGTTTGCCCCCCGTCTGGTTCCTCCCTGTTTGATGGCTTCGGTGGCTGCGTTAAAAACTTTCATAAAAGAAACTGGTCCTGAAGCAATTCCCCCGGTACTTTTTACCCGATCACCTTTTGGTCTCAAGCGAGAAAAAGCAAAACCGGTTCCTCCACCTGACTGATGGATCAAAGCGGTATTTTTGATAGTTTCAAATATGCCTTCAATAGAATCTTCTACCGGCAAAACAAAGCAGGCAGAAAGCTGTTGCAGATCACGTCCGGCATTCATCAAAGTTGGGGAGTTGGGCATGAATTCCAAATGGGCCATCATTTTAAAGAAATCTCTGACAGTTTCTTCAACATTAATCTCGCGATTGTACAAAGTTTTATACATCTCGTCAGCAAAGGCAATATTTTTAGCCACTCTATTGAACAGATCAACAGGGCTTTCGATCAGCTTACCGTTTTCATCTTTTTTTAGATAACGTTTTCGCAACACAATCAAAGCGTTAGAGGTAGCTGCCACTTTTTCATTACCGTTAACCAAAGTGGCCTTCATCTCCCTAACTTCTTTGTGTTTCTGTCTATAAATTATATAACCCCGGGCCAGTTGTACCTGATCACTCTTTATCAACACTTCTTCAATAATATCTTGTATGTTTTCAACGGTGGGGATGGCCCCGGGCTGAAATTTTTGTTTAACTATCTCAAAAACTTCCTTGGCAAATCTTTTGGCAAGGCTTTTATTTTCCTTACCTAAACCAATGGTCGCTTTTCTGATTGCTTCGTAAATTTTTTTCTGATCGAAGGGAACGACTCGACCGTCCCTCTTGCGAATCTGAGAAATTGCCTCTGCCATATTCTTATTTTCGTCGGTAAAAAAACTGAAAGACCGTCAAAAACTTCCAGTTCTATAGAATCTTTATATCAAAAATTCATAACTCAAGGAAGCTACATCATCTTTTTCCTGATAAAAGCAGGAATTTCTAATTCTTCTTCCTCCTTTTTCTTCTGCAATTCAGTCTGGTCCGGCTTTTCGGCCACTTTGGGCAGTGGCTCGAAAGATACTTTCTTCTTTTCCTTTTTCTCCGGTTCTGGCTCTTCAAAAGGGGTAACTCTGGTTGCTGTTACTTTCTTAATTGATTTGCCTCTTTCGCCGAAACCGGTGGCAATTACTGTGATGGAAATTTCATCTTTCTTGTTTTCGTCTATCACCGCACCGAAGATTACCTTGGCGTTAGTATCTGTATTAGAAGTAATCACTTTAGCTGCTTCATTAACCTCGTACATACCCAGGCCAGGACCGCCGGTTATGGTAAAGAGGATTCCTTTGGCTCCGTCTATGGAAAGTTCTAGAAGAGGACTGTCAACAGCTGCTTTGGCTGCCTCAACTGCCCGATTTTCACCACTTGCCTTACCAATTCCCATCAAAGCAGAACCGGTATTTTCCATGATGGCTTTGATGTCAGCAAAGTCAACGTTGATCAAACCCGGGACAGTGATCAAATCAGAAATACCCTGAACACCTTGACGCAAAACATCGTCAACAATAGCAAAAGAGTCTAACAAAGAAGTCTTTTTATCAATAATTTGCAGGATACGGTCATTGGGAATAGTGATAATTGAATCCACTTTATCAGCTAACTCCGCCAGACCTCTTTCGGCAATCAATCTTCTTTGTTCACCCTCAAAACCAAAAGGTTTAGTCACCACAGCGACAGTCAGGGCTCCCACGTCTTTGGAAATATCGGCAATAATCGGCGAAGCACCCGTACCGGTCCCTCCCCCCAAACCACAAGTGATAAATACCATATCAGAACCTTTTATCATTTCATGAATTTCGTCTTGGTTTTCCTCTGCTGCTTTTAAACCCAATTCAGGATCCATGCCGGCTCCCAGTCCTTTAGTGGTCATCTTGCCAATATGCAACTTGCTAGTGGCTCTAGAGTGATGCAAAGCCTGAGCATCAGTATTGACCGTTACGAATTCCACTCCTCTAATTTTGAAGGAAATCATCCTATTAATGGCTGCGTTACCACTGCCTCCTATCCCCACTACTTTTATCTTGGCATAAGTTTCAATTTCCGGCTTAATTTCCATAGTTTTATCTCGTTTAATATTTTTAGAAACCATTTTATGCTCTAAGGCATTAACGACTTAAACCAACCTTTCATCTTATCAGTCACCCGGGAAACCGAAGAAAAATCAGAGGTAAATATCTTGTGACTGCCTTGCTTGCCCTCCATCTGGCTGCCCCAGAGCACTAAACCCACCGCTACGGCAAAATTTGGATCCTTTACTTTATCAATGGCGGTAATTATTTCCGATGGGTAGCCAATGGTACAGGGTAGTTTAAAAATTCTCTTGGCCACATCTACCATACCGAGTAATTTAGCTCCTCCACCGACTAGAACAACCCCAGCCGGCAAAAGGCCAGAACGATCAATTTCTTTTAACTCTTTATCAACCATCTTGTAAATTTCCTCTGTTCTAGCCTCGATTATCTCAGCCACCTGTTTTTGTGAAACCAATCCCTCTTCATTTTCATCAATCTCGGACAAATCAATTTCTTGATGTTTACTGATATCTTTAGGCAAAGCCGAACCGAAATCCAATTTTATTTTTTCGGCTATCTCAATCGAGGTGCGCAGGCCAATAGCAATATCATTGGTAATATGACCTGCTCCGATCGGCAAAATAGACGTATGTAAAACATCTCCTTCTTCAAAGACCATCACCGAAGTAATGGCACTGCCGATGTTGACCAAAACAACTCCCAATTCTTTTTGTCGCTTGGTCAAAGTAGCTTCAGCTGAAGACAATATCCCTAAAACTAAATCATCGATATCAACTGAAGTACGATAAACTGATTTGGTGATATTTTTTATCTGAGCGGTTAATCCCTGGATAATTTGGGCATCTACTTCCAATCGGATTCCGGACATGCCAATCGGATCTTTAATCCCTTTTTGATCATCTACCGTAAAGCTGCGGGGAATAACGTGGAGTATCTCGTAATTAGGAGGAGTGGCCACAGC
The DNA here is from genome assembly GCA_048633705.1 of Pirellulales bacterium. Classification (GTDB taxonomy): domain Bacteria; phylum Patescibacteriota; class Patescibacteriia; order JBDRGY01; family JBDRGY01; genus JBDRGY01. Next base: position 3,079 of record JAIWBS010000039.1, on the reverse strand, counting down.
CTGAGCTGCTTCGATCACTCTTTCCACATCTTCATCTTTTATTTCTCCGTCAGCCTTGGAAACAGCGATTACTCCGTGACTGTCCTGGGAAATTATATGCGTTCCTCCAACACCCACGTAAGTATGTTCAATTGGGATACCTGTCATCCGCTCAGCTTTTTCTAATGCCTTGGAAATGCTGGATACAGCATCTTCAATACTAGTAACAATGCCTTTACTGATTCCCTCTGAGTCATTTTCTCCAACACCAATAATCTGAACTGCTTCATCCTCAGCGTTCTTTTGACCAACAACTACTCTAATTGTGTTAGATCCGATATCTATCCCGGTGATTATGGATTCACGAGCCATCTTTTTGTAACCTTTCTTTCTAAAATGTTTATTTTTATTATAGAGTATTTAAAAATATGACGCAACTAGAACAAATAAGGAAAAAATATCAGAATTCCCACTACCAACGCCCCCAAAGAGGCCACCAAAACTGCAGTAGCCATTAAATCCTTGATAACTTTAGCATAATGGTGAATCCTCGGCTGGACAATATCAGTTAACCTCTCAAAAATAATATTGACTAGTTCTAATACGAGTACGAGCATGATAACAATGGTTAAAATGACTGCTTCCATCAAAGTCACCCCGAAAAAGATCATTAATACAATCACTAACAAGGTGGCTACCATATGAAGACGAAAATTCTGCTCACGTTCCAGAGCGTAAATCAAGCCCCGGCTGGCATAGCCGAAACTCTTCATCAAAGTTTTAAGATTCAGAATAGGCATGGTCTATTAATCAAGGATAATCCTTTCCATCTTCTCCATTTTTTTAGATTGCTGCTGGTTCCGATGGCCATAACCCAATAGATGCAAAATGCCATGAACCAGCATCCGATTAAAGTTATCAAGGAATTTAATCTTTTCTTGTTTACTTCTTTTTTTAATCTCTGGAACAGCTAAAATAACTTCACCTATTTTATGGGAATAAGCAAACGATAGTACGGTAGTTATTTTGTTTTTATTTCGGTATTGATTGTTTAATCGCCTAATCGTTTTACTATCCACCAGAGCGATAGACAGTTGGTAATCAGCAAGGGACTGTCTGGTCTGACGGAAGACTGATTTGGCTATTCTTCTGATTTTTGAATGATCAATTCCTGTCTTAGATAATTCATTTATGTCAACTGGCATGGCAGATGTTTCTATAGATTAGACTGAGTTCGTATTGTTGGTATTGCTAGTATTGGTGTTACTGGTATTAGTATTAGTGTTTGTGTTGCTGGTGTTGGTGTTGGTATTGGTATTGGTATTAGTAGAAGAACTTACCAATTGGAAACTTTTATACATCATTTTATAGGTGGTGCGGAAGTTTATCTCTGTTTTATTGCCATAATTGTAGCTAATCACATAAACTTTATCACCACTGCCCAGAAAGGCAGATAGTTTATTAGGTCCAAGGACACCTGACAATCCGTTTACTGAGATCGTTTCCAGAGAAGAGATGTCGTTATTAGGATGGCGAGCCATAAACCAAGCGCTAATTGACAGCAAAGAAGGGTTTTCCTCGACATTCAGCTGAATAAACTCACCGGTAGTAGCTGTAAACAGCACTTCCTTTTTGGTTTCCTGACTAGTGGGCTGAGCCAGAAAGGCGTCCGGATAGACGATCGAATAATTATAGCTATCATTTTGATAAACTTCTACCCAGTCAGAACCAACTAATTTACCGCTTCCTCTTGGGTTATAGCCGCCTTCTACTTCTGTTCCGTCAGTATAGCCATCATTGTCGGTATCTGGAAGATTTTCTTGAGTGTTGTAAATCTCTTCTTCGGTATCTGTTAATTTATCGTTATCCGAATCATCAGAGTCTGTAACCGAAGCATTGAGGTTCACATTAGCATTAGAGTTGAGATTTACATTTGTATTCTGATTAACATTTGTATTGGTGTTTGAGTTAGCATTAGTATTGGTATTGGCATTAACGCTGATAGTGGACAATAGCCAATCTTCAGGGACGTGCAGCTCACCAAAATATATTCTATTTGGTTGATCAAAATCCAACCAAACCTCTATATCCATATTACAGGTATCAGCAAAACGCAAACCCACATACCAGAAATCTGTCATGTCCGGCACAACGTATTTATATTTGCCTCCAATTATTTTAAAGCTGGAAAGAAAAGTACCGGATGGATAACCGGTTCTAATCTGACTAATCGAATAGGGAGAGTCATTGGAAGTATAACTATTGATAATCTGATCGATGACCTCAACCATTTCCCTGATATAAGTACTTACATCTTCATCAGTTGAAGCAATGCAATTATTGTCAGCTAGTTTATTTATTAAAGTACTGTCCGTATCAATCAAGGCCATCACCTGATCTTGGTCAATACTGATATCCTGATTAGTATTAGCATTGGTATCACTATTTACATTCTGATTATCATTGGTCTCAACCACCCGATTAAAAAAGATTATCGCCCCCAGTACTAAGCCGACTATCACCACAAAAATTACTGCTCCCCAGATAATCATTTTCTTAGATGAGCCGCTTTTTTTACCTCTCTTGTCCCCTTTTCCACCTCTCCCTGACAAAAAACGTGAGGGAATAGTGTGCATAATCGGCTCTGATAAAGGCCCCATCTGTTCTTCGGAAAAAGAATCAGCTTCCTCTTTTTCTGGTTGAGCCTCGGGTTTTGGTTCTGGCTGCCAAACTTGATCGGAGGTAATATGATCCTCTCCTCCTAACGGAGGTAAATCTTTTTTGGTTTGGTCTTTGGTCGGATCACTTTCGAATATCATTTTTGTTTATTGATTAGAGTTAAATAATTGACCGCTGCCATTAGGATCATAGCTGCTTTTTACCTCTTCACCATCCAGATAACCGTCCCCATCAGTATCCGGATCCAGAGGATCAGTATTGTAAATCATCACTTCTTCGTAATCGTATAAATCGTCACTGTCGGTATCTATCATCTCGGGATCAGTGCCGTATTGAGCTTCCTCGATATCACTTAAACCATCGTTGTCAGAATCGATAACCTGATTGGTGTTTAAGGATATATTTACGTTTTGGTTAACCG
>JAIWBS010000038.1:0-6808 GCA_048633705.1 Pirellulales bacterium | reverse complement strand
GGTCTGTCTATTGCCGGACTGGCTGGCTTTATCATTTTTATCTTAAAAAACAACAAACTAAAGATCGCCTGCATTGTCCTGGCTGTTCTGTATATTCTGACAGCTGTCCAATATTCTTGGCCCAAAGAGTATCTGGAACCCAGACAAGACCATCTCTATTCTCCTCCCCAGATTATTTTAGGGCAAATTAAATCAGCCCTCAATCAAGAAGACTGGTTTTCCAGTCTTGATCAGATAAACGTTTATTCGATGGAACCGGCCATTATTTACAAAAATGTTTCTTCTCCCCATGTCCAATATTTGCGAACCGAGATGATTGTAGAGACCGCTGAAAAAATAAATGCCGGTGAAGAAGTGGAACCGCCCATGTTCCAAAAACTCGAATACCCTGACACCATAAAGATAATAGGGTCAACTATCAAATCAACTGAATACATTATAAAGGTTGTGGCCAGCCAACCGTCTGATTTGATTGTTAACACCTTTTATTTCCCCGGCTGGAAAGTTTGGATAGACGGCAACCTGCAAAAAAATATTGATCTGGCTCCTTTTGTCCGGGCAATGAAAATTGCCGTACCAGCCGGCAACCATTCCGTTTTGGTAAAATACACCGATACCAAGACCCGGTTGGTGGCTAAAATAATATCTGGCTTGGCTTTATTGGCAACAATTATCCTTTTTATCTTTTACCGCCAGTCGAATAGACAATCAAAAGAATTTGACCACTATCGGCAAACAGTTGTATAATACAGCTGAGCTGGAGGCATATGAAACCCAAAAAATACATCCCAGAGGTGGATTTATTAAAATCTGCCGTTGAAAAAGTCGTATATAAAAAACCCCGCCGTAAGCTTTTCTATGTGGGGAAATTTTTTATTTACTTTTTTATCATAGTCGGCATATTTGGCTTAGCCTTGTCTTTCAAAGTAATTTCTTCTTCTAATGCCATAACCGAAGAAGGGGCGATTGCCGGATTTTTCAAACAGGTAAAATCATTAGTTACCATAGAAGATAAAGAATTAAAGGGGGAAGCAACAGACCGGATCAATATCTTATTACTGGGTATGGGCGGTGAAGGACACTCTGGCGCCTATCTAACCGATACTATCATTTTAGCCAGCCTAAAACCCTCAACCAATGAAGTGGCTTTTCTTTCTATTCCCCGCGATCTGTTTGTCCCGATCCCTGGATATGGTTGGCGCAAAATAAATAACGCGAATGCCTTTGGTGAAATGACCGGGGAAAACGGAGCTGAGTTGACTGCCCAAGTAGTTGAGGAAATCACCGGCCAGGATGTGCATTACTATGGCCGACTGGATTTCCAGGGCTTTTCTAAAATCGTAGATCTGCTGGGTGGTTTAGAAATTGACGTGGAAAACAGTTTTACTGATTATCTGTACCCGGATTGGAATTACGGTTATCAGACTATTAGTTATTCCAAGGGCCAACAGGTAATGGACGGCGACACGGCTCTTAAATATGTCCGTTCCAGACATGGCAACAACGGAGAAGGGTCAGATTTTGCCCGTTCTGAAAGACAGCAAAAAGTACTAGTGGCTTTCAAGAACAAAATGTTGTCTGCTTCTACCTTATTCAATCCCAAAAAAATTGTTGACATACTTGATTCCTTAACCGAACATACCAAAACTGATATGGAAGTTTGGGAATTGCTCCGCGTAGCTAACCTGGTCATGAAAACAAATCAAGATGAAATGGTCAGCCAAGTTTTAGAAACCGGTCCCAACGGCATTCTTCATTCAGAAACCACCATTGATGGTGCATATATCTTAAGGCCCAATGCCGGTCTTGACGATTTTAGCGAAATCCAACAAGTAGCCAGTGATATTTTTGGCTTGACTCAGCTTAATTCGGAAGATGCTAAAATCGAAGTGCAAAATGGTACAACCGTTACCGGGCTGGCTAGTATCACAGCTCAATATTTAAGAAGGAAGGACTTAAACGTAGTCAGTATTGGCAATGCCGACGCCAAAGATTACGACAAAACGGTAATTTACGATTTAACTAGACAGAATCCCAATACTTTAAAAGTGATAAAAGATGAACTGGATGCCAATGTTTCTACTTTATTGCCCGCCTTTATCGAAAATCGAGATTTGATCGACTATAATGACTTAGCCGTTAACGCCGTAAATTCCAATCTAACCACAACCGAGAATCTAGATTTTATAATTATCCTCGGTGCCAACAGTAGCTATTTTGCAGAACAAACCAATACCGCTAACTGATCATGCCCAATAAAACGACAGCTGTCGTCAGCATCATTGGCCGAACCAATGTAGGCAAATCAACCTTATTTAATACTCTTTTAGAAAAAAGATATTCTATAATCTCACCCAAATCGGGTACAACCCGCGATCGCAATTACCAATTGGTTACCTGGCGCGGGATTTCTTTTTATTTGGTTGACACTGGGGGCTTGGATATTAAGGGAAAAGAGGAAATAGAAAATAATGTTATTAAACAAGCCAAGTCGGCTATTGCCCAATCCGATATTATTATATTTATGGTTGATGGGCGAGTTGGTATCACTAAAGAGGATCGGCAGGTAACCCAATATGTTAAAAAAACCAAAAAGCCGATTATCTTAGTGGTTAATAAAATCGACAGTCAAAAAATCCTCAATCAATTTCCGTTTAAGGAATTCTTGCGTCTAGGATTTAAAAATCCTCTTCCTCTTTCTGCTAAAAATGGATCCGGCACCGGCGACCTGCTGGATGTTATATTTGAAACTCTGCCTCACCGATTCAAAAAACAATTAGCGGCCGCCGCCGACCAGATCAATCTGGCTATTTTGGGCAAGCCCAATGTGGGCAAATCTTCTTTGGTCAATTCAATCCTGGGGGAAGAAAGAGTGATTGTTACCGCTTCTCCTCACACCACCCGTGATCCACAAAACATTATTTTTCAATACAAAAATCAACCTCTGGAAATAGTAGACACCGCCGGGGTACGTAAGGTACGAAAGATCAAAGATGCAGTGGAAAAAGAAAGTGTCAATAAGTCAATGTCTATCATCAAAAAGGCTGATGTAATTTTACTGGTCTTAGATATTAGTCAAAAAATTTCTCACCAGGATTCTCATTTGGCCAAATTAATCACCGAAGCTAAAAAACCAGCCGTACTAGTGGCTAACAAATGGGACAAAATACCCGACCGTACTAAAAAAACAGAAAAACAGTATCAAATCCATATTAATAAACATTTGCCCCAGTTGGCTTGGGCTCCAATTGTTTTTAGCTCCACTACTCGTGATATTAATATAAAACAATGCCTGGATTTAACGCTTTTGGCTTATCAAGAGTATAATAAACAACTAGATAGCCGGGCCTTGGCTCAATTCATGAAAAAGGCAAAAGAAGCTCATCGGCCAACCCGCCGCAAAAAGAGTAGCTTTCCCAAACTTTATTCTTTAAGACAGGTTAGAATCGCTCCTCCTACCTTTGCTTTGAAAATTCAAAAAATTGACACTCTGCATCCTTCCTATTTAAGGTTTTTGGAGAAACGTCTAAGAAAACAATTCGGTTTTATCGGTTCTCCAATTACCATAACTCTATCTGACTTTAAATTCTAATGAAAATCATCGCAGGCCTGGGCAATCCGGGCAAACAATACGAAAAAAATCGCCACAACTTGGGTTTTATGGTAGTTGATCAATTGGCTAATGAATTAAAAGCCAAATGGCAAGACTTGCCTAGGTTTAATGCTTATCTGGCTAAAACTAACTTTAATGAAGAGAAGGTCTTTTTGGTTAAACCCAAGACTTTTATGAACAAGTCAGGTGAAGCTATTAGCAAGGTGGCCAATTACTATAAAATATATCCCAATGATGTTTGGATTATTTACGACGATGTTGATCTAGAATTAGCCGATGTCAGAGTCAGGAAAGAAGGATCAGCCGGTGGACATAAGGGAATGCAATCGATTATTGAACATTTGGGAACGGAGAAAATAAGTCGCATTAAAGTTGGTATAGGAGAAAATCGAAAAGTGGGTATGACAGCCGAAGATTATGTATTAAAAAACTTTCCCAAAAAAGAAAAAATAACTATTGACAAAGTGATAGCCGATTTGGTACAAAGAATACCAGAGGAAATCCAATAAAAATTATTCAAAAAAGACGGGGCTTCTACCCGTCCTTTTTATTTTTACAAAAAGAAGAAGGGGGTCTGCACTCGGCAAACCCCCTCATCGACTGATCCCCATTGGGCAAGTTACTACCCAATGTCCTGACGGATATCCGTCAGGACGCAGCGAGGGCTGAGATTCCGTTCGGAATATCTCCCTACCACTGCCCTGCCACAACGCAGAACAACAACATCAGCATCAAGTTCGATCTGATAATCGTCAATCTGGCTGGGCAGATCACGGTTGTTGATCCCACAGATTCGTAGGAACTTGGCCGCTTCCATAAGTCACCCTCCTTGGTGGTTTTGCAATCACCAGGAGTGGGTGACCCCATCTTAGGCCTTACGGCCTCCCAGAAAACTTGTGGAGCTCACGAGAGGAATCGAACCTCCGACCTCCCCTTTAACGAGGGGCGCTCTAACCAACTGAGCTACGTGAGCTCTGAATCTGGTGGCGGCAATGGGATTTGAACCCATGCTACCGGCTTGAGAGGCCAGTGTCCTAAGCCTGACTAGACAATACCGCCACTTTTTCTGGTACCCCCGGGAGGAATCAAACCTCCGACATCCCGTTTTAGAGACGGGCGTTCTTATCAATTGAACTACGAGGGCAATTAATGAGCTAGTAGTGCCCGCCCGGGCATTCTACCCTAGTTCCCCGCTCTGGGCCTTCCGTCGGCTACCGCTGAGCGGAAAACAAGACGGGCACCAAATTATGGCCGGACCGGGTTTAGACCACCCCTACCGGACTTGCAAACCCCTACATAGAGTGCCTTAGTCTGATCCGGCTCGATTTGATAATGACCACGCTACTACTTACAAGCGTAAGGTCTAATTCTTAAAAAGGATTGGACCTCAACTTACTGACTACTGCAAGGCGTAGGAGGGGTTGTCTTGCTATTAGCCGCTTGTAAGTAGAACCATGGTCACTAGCCGTTGTAGATTATTAAATAGCTGCGGTTTGACACCTTAACACGGGCTAAGGGATATGTCAAGGCAAAATATTAACAGATTATTAAAAAACCCCAAAAAGGGGTAAAGAGGGGCAGAACAAGACAATCAACTAGTAATGCTTGTCTGCCCCCACTGAGGGAAAGAGCACTGTCTGGCTCTCATAGATCGTTCCTTCTAAAGATCTCCGTTGGCGACTCTGTCGAGTACGCTTGATCACTGCCATGGCTAGTCGGCCCACTTCCGGAGTGATATCTTTTCGACCGCCGATCTTATCCTCGCGCAAGCGCACTTCTCTATGACTTGGCAGCCTGATAGCTACCGTAGTGCCATTGCACCATAGTACTTCTGGCCTGTCTTCTTTGGTCTTGGTCTCAACCTTGGGTTGATAACCGAATATATCATCGGTATCAACCGGTCGGTCAAACTCAGCCTGAGCTCGTTTTACTACCTGCAGCGGGGCTGTCAGAGAATACCTTCTACCCCGGCTGCCGTTGACATTGATGACAGCTACCAAAATAGCCTGCTCCTTCATTCCTCGACGAAAGACATACAACTCAGCTCCATCAGGAATGGTAATTCGAACCAGCCGACCATTGGGTCCGTATTTCCGTTCTGGCTCCGGATCATGCTTAGCCACCAGCGACCTCCTTGAGATTGTTTGGAAAAGAGCGATATCCAAAATCTTTATAATCTATCACAATAATAGCATAATGTCAAGCCTATGAACAAAATCTATCTTCACGCCCTTAATCTAATCTCCAATTTGGGCAATCAAAATCTAAAAAAACTGCTGTACTATTTTTCCGATCCCCGGAACATCTGGTCAGCTAGTTTGGGTGAATTAAGGAAAGCTAAAGTAGCCGACAAAACCCTATTTAATTTAATTGATGAACGTAAAAAAATTGATCCAGAACAAGAGTGGCAGAGATTGACCAAGGCTGAAGTAAAAATAATCACCTGCTTTGATGACAACTATCCTCCCCTGCTCAAAGAAATCTTTTGCCCTCCGGTGATTCTTTATGCTAAAGGAGGTACTAATTTCAAAAATAAATACAATTTGGCTATTGTGGGAACTAGAAAAAATTCTCAGTATAGCCAAAGGGTAATAGAAACCTATATTCCCGATTTAGTTAAACATTTTACGATCGTTTCTGGTTTAGCTTTGGGGGTGGATGCCATCGCTCATCAAGAAACTTTAAAAAATGACGGCAAAACCGTAGCTATCTTAGGTTCTGGTTTGGATTTAATTTACCCCAGATCCAACTACAGATTAGCTCAAGAAATTCTGGCTAAAGGCGGCAGTTTAATCTCGGAATACCCTTTGGGCACTGAACCTTTCAAACAGCATTTTCCTGCCAGAAATCGGCTAATTTCCGGCATGTGCTTGGGTACCCTGATAGTTGAAGCCCCATTTAGATCCGGAGCCCTGATTACCGCGGATTTTGCCCTGAATCAAAATCGCGAGGTTCTGGCCGTTCCGGGCAGCGTTTTCAGCAGTAAATCACAAGGCGCAAATCAACTGATTCAAATGGGTGCCAAATCAGTACTAACCGCCCAAAATATCCTGGCTAATTTTAATCTTGATTTGACAAAAAATAAAAATAAAATTATCCTAAAACCCACAACTAAAGAAGAAAAGATTATCTTGGAAATTCTCTCAACTGAACCTACTCACCTTGACAAAATTATTCAAATCAGTAAATTAGAAA
>JAIWBS010000037.1:0-4256 GCA_048633705.1 Pirellulales bacterium | reverse complement strand
GCGATGAGGATGCTAATTATCCCCACGTTGACGCAGTGGAAGATTACGATGAAACAGGTTTTTATAATCCTAGAGTTTATTTTGGAGCCGGCGACAAAAATCCTGATCCAGCCGTTGCTGATTACGGGGATATAGAGATTCAGGCCAAGAATACCTTTTTTGGTGGACACGTAGTTGTTGGTATTGACACGACCAGTTTTGAAATTTGTCTGAATGATGATTGTATTTATGATTGGGGTCAAGCTGGCGGAGAAGGTTTATGGACAGATGAGGCGGGCTTTATTTATCCCACGGTGGTTGGTGGATACGGAGATACGGGAATTAGTTTATTCGACACAGGCGCTATTAGTTTGGATGGAGGATTAGTAACAGGTGGTGATATCACTCAGACTTTTGCCACTACTTATCTTAAGAATTTAGGAGGTGATGTGGGAATTGATGCCCAGGGTATTTCACCGAGATACGACGCTATTAATAATCCTCCGGGCAGTTGGTTGGGTTCGGCTGGCAATCGTTGGTCACAGCTCCATACCGTTGATGCTTTTATCCACGGAGGACAAAATTTTGAGGATACAGCGGCTGGTGACCAAAAGGGTGTTATTACCTGGGGTGGTTTAGATTTGGTTAAACCCCACGTTGATTCAGCTGGCGGTAATTTGTATTTGGCTTCTGATAACGGCGTGAACACGGTCGAATTGCAAGGCAACGTTCATATAGCCGCCAAAGACATTTTACCTAATCCCAAATTGCATTTAGGCGATGCCACGCCTGGCCGGGATGGACAGCTTTGTCTTTATGGTACCGGAGCAGCTGATTGCCGTAGCATCTGGCCGCCGGGTGATATTGGCGGAGGCGGAACCCAAAACTATATTCCGAAATTCGCCGATGCTGCCACTTTGGATGATTCTATAATATACCAAAACAATTATGTTAATAATCTTGGTGCCGGAACTGACACTATTGGATTAAACACCAATTCTCCGATGGCCAGTTTAGATGTTCAGGGCGGTCCGGAATGGACAGCCAGTGGTTGGCGCCGGGCCATTAAATTGTCGGGTGGTAATTCGGCTGATGCCATAGAGTTCGACACAGGAGGCGACAATGAAACTAAATACGGTATTGGTGCTTCGCCTTCTTCGGACATGCTCTACATTTTTACGACTGAAACAGAAGGAGCTGGCGGTGCAGTTGACGGTGCCCACTACCGATTCATTATGAACCCCTCTGGACGTATTCAAATCGGGCCAAATTTTAACGGTCCTCACGAAGGTATGTTAAATGTGGGTGGCGATCTGGTGGTTGACTACGGCGGGTTGCAGTTTTCTGATACTATGTCCGGTAATACCAGGGGAATGATTGCTTGGGGTGATTTAAACTTAAACAATGCTCATATCGATTATTCAGGCGGTGATGATCGGTTATACATTGCCACTGAAGCTGGTGACGGCATGGTGGTTAGTCAGGGTGATTTTCTAATGGAGGGGAATAATCCGATTTTGCCTCCGAAGATGCACATCGGACATGGAGTTATTCCCGGACAGCTTTGTCTTTACGGTGCTGGAGAAGACTGTCGTGATACATGGCCCAGCGGCGGAGATAGTGACTGGACAATTAATGGAAGTGATATGTACTCCACCCCTTTTGGTAACGTGGGTATTGGAACCATAACCCCAAATGCTAAATTGCAGGTTATTGGGGCTATCTCTCGTCAGGGTACGACGCTGATTGGGGCTAATGCCGCCTCGCATGTTAATTTAGGTGAGGATAGCACAACAGGAGCAGCGGGTTCTGATTCTATAGTTTGCACTGTTTCAGGAGGTCGTTTTAACACCGCTGGTAGTGACGGCGCTACCGTCTCAGGAGGCTTTAGTAATACTGCCAGCGCATATGCTTCTACTGTCGTTGGAGGTGTGGGTAATACAAGCAGCGGTCCATACGGCGTCTCGGGAGGTTTTCAAAACACTGCCGAAGGATATGCCTCAATAGCAATGGGTGATCGTTGTGTCGCCAATCAAACCAATTCAATAGCATTGGGGCAATTTGCAAGCGCCACCCGTTCATTTTCTTTGGCAATGGGGAGTCAAATTACTGCTAGTGAAATGTATTCTTTTGTTTTAGGTCGTGGTATAGATACTAGTAATAAATTAGAAAATAATATCCAAGACTCTCTGATGGTAGGTTTTAATTCTACTATACCTACCTTTTTTGTTGGTCCGAGCTCTGGCGTAGGAACAACGGGCAATGTAGGAATAGCAACTACGAGCCCTCAGGAGAAATTAGAGGTAAGCGGTGGAAATATCTATGTTTCCGATGATGGGGCTGGCTTGATTCTGAAAAGTCCTGACGGAACAACTTGTCGCCAAATAGGCATAGATAATGCAGGGAGTCTCTCTTTGACTGCTGTTTCATGCCCATAGGAATATTGCGAAAATTTTTGACCAGTCAAAATCTCTCGACTCTCCCTTGATCCCGCGGCCGCGGGATCGGGATTCGCTCGAACAATAAGTGTAATATGCTTTGCCCTCTTTTTATTTCATCGCAGTTTATCGCAGCGCAGGCCTCTGTGACTGCGCTTTATAAGGCAATCAAGATTGGCCAATCTCCGCTACGGTAATATAATTTAAAAAAGTTTATTGAAAACCCTGCACCTTATAGGTGCAGGTAAAAGAAAAAGGCCGATCTAAACTTCAGATCGGCCCGAGAAATCGGGAAAGACCCTGTCCATGTCCTCATCGGTGATTTCGAAGGGCTCGCCACTACCAGAACTGGGCTGCTCCATTCTCTGAGCGAACCAGTCCATGGTTAGGGTAGAGCTTCTTTCGCCCTTGACCACAGGATTCTTGGGGACAGGTGGCCTGTAGGTAATCCCACAAACACTACAGGAACGAAACAGGATGGACTCGCCGTGGGCGGGACAAACGATTCCAGACATGATCCCCCCTTGTTTAGAGGTAAAAGAGCGTTATTGTCATTTACGACCGCTAACAATATTATAAAACATTACTTTTGTCAAGTATAGCCAAGACTTTTTATAAATAGGCGGGCTGACAAATAAAATTTGTCAGCTACGCGATTCTTCGCGTAAGGTCAAATCTTGTTTGACCTGGGTTTATAATGATATACTGAATTTATGATTATGTTCCTCCACGGTGACGATTCTTATCGGTCACTGCAGAGACTGAAAATACTAAAAGAAGGATTCATCGAGAAGTTCGATAAATCCGGTCTTAATGTGGTTATTTTGGATAAAGATAAAATCGACTTTACCGATTTTCAAAAAGCGGCAGCCGCCGCCGGCTTTTTGGCTCAAAAAAGATTAGTGGTGGCCAAAAACTTGATGTCCAATAAAAAAAGCAAAGAGGTTTTGCAGGAGATTGCCGATTATCTGGCACCAAAGAATTTTAAAACCGATAACATTATTATTTTTTGGGAGAACAAACAAATTAAATCCGGTGTGTTATTCAATAAATTGAAAAAGGTAGCCGATAAAACCGAGAAGTTTGATTTACTGGATAATTTACAATTAACTAAATGGGTCAAAAAAGAAATCAAAGACCAAAAAAGCCAGATTGATTTACCGGCCCTGCGATTACTAATTGAAATGGTAGGCAATAACCTTTGGCAAATGAATAATGAAATAGATAAATTGGTAAGTTATAAAGGTAATAAGGAAATTACCAAAGAAGATGTGGAATTGTTTGTGCGGGCCAAGTTCGACGAAGACGTTTTTCATTTGACCGATGCTTTGGGCAACAAAAATGCCAAGACTGCTTTGGCGCTGATTGATGATCAATTACGTTCCGGTAATCACCCTTTGGCTTTGCTAGCCACGCTGTCCTGGCAGTTTAGAAACTTAATTCAGATTCAGGAAAAGGTGGAATCTGGGGAAAGTAGTTATTCAATCTCTTCAGAACTGGGCATCCATCCGTTTGTGGTCAAAAAATCCTTGGTTCAATTAAGAAAATTCAGCTTTGCAGACCTGAAGGCGGTTTACCAAGGATTATTAGAAATTGACATAAAATTAAAAACAAGTCGAGTTGATCCCAAAACTTTACTCAACCTGTTTGTAATAGAAACCTGCTCTTAGATTACTTTAAGGCATTAATCTGTTTAGTCAGCCTGGATTTGTTGCGAGAGGCTGTATTTTTTTTGATCAATTTGTGCTGGGTAGCCTTATCCAGGGCTTTAACTGTTTTGGTCAGCCACTCACTTGCTTTGGCTTTATCCTTTTTGGCCAGATAACTTCTGGTTTTTTT
>JAIWBS010000036.1:0-2288 GCA_048633705.1 Pirellulales bacterium | reverse complement strand
AGCTCTAGAAGTAGCTCGCGCCAAAAATTTAAAAAAGATTACCAAAATCGTTGTTGAATTAGGAACAGTCATTGATCACGATGAGGAAATTACCGAGGAGAACATCAGTTTTAACTTGAAAAATCTGTCAGCCGGCACGGAAGCGGAAGGTGCCGAAGTTGTGGTCAATAAAGTAACCGGTAATCATTACATCTTGAAAGAGATAGAAGGTGATTAACAGAATGTGGCTTAAAGTATTGATAGAAGTCATTGTAATTTCGGTTGTTTTAGTTTTGGGTATTTCTTATTATGTTTTTCACACTTATGTGCATCCGTCCAGGATGCTGATGGTGACTACTCCTGAAGATCTTGGTATTTCGTTTGAAGAAATCGATTTCCAGACAGAAGACGGTTTGGTACTAAAGGGTTGGTTCGTTCCTTCAGAGGCAAAAAGTAATAAGGTTATTATCATTACCCACGGTTATCCAGCTAATAAATCAGATGTTTTGGACTGGGGGATTTTTTTACAAGAGGAATATAATTTATTGTATTTTGATTTCCGAGCTCACGGCAGAAGCCAAGGCGATACTGCTACTTTTGGTTATCATGAACAAAAGGATATTGCAGCAGCCATTAATTATCTAAAAACTAGAAATGACGTTAACCCAAATCGAATCGGGGTAATGGGTTTTTCTATGGGCGGTGTCGCTGGCTTATTATCAGCTACTTCCGGATCAGAAATTAAAGCAGTAGTGGCAGACAGTCCTTACGCCAGTTTAGAGGGCATGGTTAAAGAAGTTTTCCGTGGTTATTCTTTTTTCAGATGGCCGTTTGTAGAAATGGACAAACTCTGGGTCAAATGGTTTTTGAAGTTTGATATCGCGGAAATTTCCTTAGCTCAAAAAGCCAACCAAATTAAAACACCGGTTTTATTAATTCATGCGCAAAATGATCCGGTTATTCCTTCTAGCAATTCTCAGACAATTTATGATAACTTAGCTGGCCCCAAAGAAATTTGGTTAACTGACAGTTCAGATCACGGGGCAAATTATTACTTGTTTAAAAAAGAATACGAAAGAAAAGTCCTTGGTTTTTTTAAAGAATATTTATAGTTGACCCTGCATCATGTTTGGTGCAGGGTTGACAAATTAAGTAAAATCATTTAAGATAAAACGAAACAAAAAAACAAAAAACCAAAGAAACGGAGGGTAACAAGATGACATTTGTATCCTGGAAGTTCGTTGTCTGCACCAGCATCCTAGTGCCGTTCGTGGTGAATTTCCTGTCTGTTCTGTGCTGGAATCGGCTTCATACCTTCTTCAGATGCTCCCGGTTCAGATTCCTGAAGCAATTTGACAGTTACTGGATGGGGGTGCTCTTTTGGGGAGCGGTCGCCTGGCTGATCATCTTCCAGAAATTCACCATGACAGATGCCCAACACTGGTTCTTTTTCCCTGTCTTCCTGGTGTTATGCGGACTGGCCTCGATCGTTATTGCTCACTCCTTGACACCCGGACTAAAGGAACGAGTCTGTCCGGAAGGACCATATTGATCAGAAAGTGAACCGGATTAGACAGTGAACTTTGGTTTAGCTCTTTCCCAGCCTATGGCCCCGAATCTGGAGGATTCGGGGCTTTTTTCATTTGATAAAAATATGTTATAATAAATCCGAAATATGAAGTTAAAATCGTATAAATCAGCCAAGCTGAAAGGTAAGACTGTAATTTTGAGAGTAGCTTTAGAAACACCATTGGAAAAGGCGGGTAGAAAATGGAAAGTGGCCGATGACACTCGTCTTAAAGTTGTTTTACCGGTTATTCGTTATCTCTTAAAAAACAACTGTAAAATCATTTTAGTGTCCTATTGTGGTCGTCCTAAAGGCAGAGTGGTTGAAAAATACCGTTTAGATCCTCAGGCTCAGAGGCTAAGCCGGTTACTGAAAAGAAAAATTAATAAATTTAATGATTGTGTCGGAACAACGGTGGAAAAAGCAGTAGCTGATATGAAATTTAAACAGGTCGTTCTTTTAGAAAACACTCGCTTTCATCCTGAAGAAAGAAAAAATAGTGTCAGTTTCGCTAAAAAATTAGCCAAGTTAGGTGAAATTTATATCAATGATGCTTTTGCCCAAAGTTATGAGCCTCATGCTTCCACTACAGCCATTACTCGGTTTTTACCGTCATATGCCGGACCTCTTATGATCAAAGAAGTGACTGAATTAGAAAAAGTGATCAAAAAGCCCAAGAGACCTTTAGTCGCTATTATCGGCGGGGCCAAGATTTCCAATAAGATCAAAGTTATAAACCAAT
>JAIWBS010000035.1:0-2075 GCA_048633705.1 Pirellulales bacterium | reverse complement strand
TGGCGGTCAGACGCTGAGCGAATTTGTCTCCAAGGTCTATTCGGGGCCGCCATGTCACTTTCCAGTGACATGGCGGCCCTCTTCTATTTTAAAAATTTCTTAACAAGCAAAACTGCTTGTTTTTTTGATTTAATCCAATGGATTTGTTTATCTCTTTTAAACCAGGTTTGCTGTCTCCTAGCAAAATGGTGAATGGCAAATTTTAGTTGGGAAATCATTTCATCTCTAGTTGTTTTACCTTGCAGGTATTGAGCAATAAACCGGTATTCCAAGCCAAAGTTGTTTAACTTCTGCCAAGATAGTCCTTGTTGGCGTAATCTTTTTACTTCAGCAATCATACCTTGTTTGATTCTAGTATCAACTCGTTGGTCAATTCGCTGATAGAGAACGTCTCTGGGGTGGGTAACGCCAATTTTCAGGATATCCCAGTTCGGTTTTTTCTTCTTCTGTTGAGCGGAAAAGGGTTGCTTGGTTAAAATACAAACTTCTAAAGCGCGGATAATACGACGTTTGTTATTCTTATCAATTTTATGATAGGTTTTAAGATCAAGTTTTTTTAAACGGTTTAATAATTGTTTTAAGGTTTGCCTGGCTAGTTTTTGGCGCAGTGCTTTTCCTTTAACCGAAGTTTTGGGCAAAACATAACCCTTAGTTAAAGCATCAATATATAAACCGGTACCGCCAACCACCAGGGGAATTTTCCCTCTATCCCAAATTTCATGAATTAGTTTAGTTGCCGCTTTTTGCCAGATAGCTACGGAAAAGGATTGAGTCGGTTTTTTTAGATCAACCAGGTATTGAGGGATGCCTTTTATAATTCTGACTGGCTGGCCGTTTCGTCTGGCCTTTTTGCCCTCTTTACCGGTACCCAAATCCATGCCTAAAAAAACCTGCCGGGAATCAGCAGAAATAATTTCTCCTTTGTATTTTTTGGCCAGCTCAACACCTAGAGTTGTTTTACCTGAAGCATTGGTGCCCAATACCACAATTACTTTCGGTCTATTTGGCATTAATCTTGATATTAATCTCAGATGGCTTTTGACCGGCATAACCTTTTGCCGTTTTGATTTTAACTTTTTGCCCAGCCAAAGTACCGCCTTTCATTTTGCGCCGCTCTTTAAGGCGTTTTTCCTCCCGGATTTCGGATTTGGTTTTTTTATGCATAATTTATTTCATCTGTAGGTGAGGTGGCGCCACCTCACCTACGAGTATTAAGTTATTATTTTTCCTTCTAAATCCCAGATATTGGCTTTATCTATCTTTATCTTAACAAATTTCCCGATTAAATTCTTGTTCGATTTAAATTTAACAATCTGATAACTCCTGGTCCGGCTGTAATAATGGTCTTTTTTGTATCCATCAACCAAAACTTCTTCTATTTTACCTACCATTTTTTGATTGTAAGCAAGAGAAGATTTTTTAAGAATCTCATTTAACACTTCTTTCCGCCGGTGTTTGGTTTCTTTTTTGACATTATCTTTTAGTTTAGCCGCCGCTGTTCCCGGTCTTTCCGAATACTGAGCGAGGTAAGCCATAACGTACTGAACGGTTTTCATCACCTCCCCGGTTTCTCTAAATTGTTTAGCGGTTTCTCCGGGAAAACCAACAATAATATCGGTAGAAATCGCTACCCCGGGAATCTGTTTTTTGATTTTATCAACAAGTTTAAGATAAGATTTTTTAGTATAATGCCGGTTCATTCTTTTTAAAACCGTATTATCACCAGACTGTAGTGGTAGGTGAATGTATTCAGTTACTTTGGTCAATTTGGGGATGGCCTTGATCAACTGGTCTGACATGTCTTTAGGATGATTGGTCAAAAAACGGATCCAGAAATGGCCGGGGATAGCGTTTACTTTCTTGAGCAAATCAACAAACTTAACTTTTGATTTTAAATCCTGACCATAAGAATTGACGTTCTGGCCAACCAAAGTTATTTCTTTATAACCGCGCTTGATTAGGTTTTTAACTTCACAAACAATTTCTTTAACCGGCCGGCTGGTTTCCGGACCTCGGGTATAGGGGACGACACAGTAAGTGCAGAAATTATTGCAGCCGTTTGATATTGGGACAAA
>JAIWBS010000034.1:0-5957 GCA_048633705.1 Pirellulales bacterium | reverse complement strand
AAAATGAACACCAAAAAATACGTTTGCGGCAATGAACAGGAAAAAATACCTAATATCGCTTTTCGAATAATGTCGTTGATTGTTCCTTTTGTCCACGGTCTTAAAGTAGAGTCCACCATGGATCAATTGGGGATTAAAGAGGGGATGACTTTTATTGATTACGGTTGCGGGCCGGGTGTCTATATTAAGAAAGCAGCTGAATTAGTCGGTGAGACTGGTCAGGTTTATGCCGTCGATATTCATCCCTTAGCCATGAAATCAGTTCAGAAATTGATAGATAAAAATAATCTGAAAAATGTAAAACCGGTCTTGGCTGAAGGTTACCGAGTTGATTTGCCTGACAATACGGCTGATCTGATAATGGTGCTGGATACATTCCACATGATTAAAAACTCCACAGAATTTTTGCGAGAAATTAATCGCCTGCTAAAACCGGACGGATTTATGATTATTGATGAAGGCCATCAGCCGAGAGAAGAGGCCAAACAGAAGATTATAGATTCCGGATTTTTTAATATCGTGGAAGAGAAAAAGAGTCATTTGAAATGTGTGCCAATTAAAGAAGCATAAAATAATTATGAACGGACAAAACAGATCAGACATTAGACCAAGTCTACGGGTAGCGGTCGTTAGAAAACAAGATCAACGCACCGGCCAATTAACCGAAGGAATTGTTCAGGATATTTTAACCAATTCTCCTACTCATCCTCACGGTATTAAAGTCAGGTTAGAATCCGGGGAAGTGGGCAGGGTGCAGGAAATACTATAAAAATTATGCCAAAAGAAAAAAATAAATCATTGCCCCGTTATTTAAGTATAGTAGCTCTTCTTTCCTTGATAATAGGGATTGCTATGATATTTATCGTTACCAATCTAGCCATCTGGTTCTTCATTGCCACTGTTGTTCTCTGGGCTGTAGCTAAATACTTCCATAAGAAAAATATGGTTTCTGAAGATAAATCAGGATCAAAACCGGATTGGGATTAGTCATTCCAAAGGTATGGTAGAAGCCCACCAAAGGACAATTGATGTGGCTTCTTCTGAAGGAAAGGGCTCAACCTTATATTTCTTCCTGCCTTTACTAAAATAATAATCTATTGTATTATTAAAACAGTATGCCTGCCAAAAAGAAAATAATGATAGCCGAAGACGAAGCGGGAATTCGTATTGCCTTGGCAATCGAGTTTAGAAAAGCAGGTTTTGATGTTATCGAAGTTACCGACGGGCAACTGGCTCTAGGTATAGCCATGACCAATCACCCCGATCTTCTAATTTTAGACTTTTTTATGCCCCGAATGCATGGCAAAGACGTTCTCAAATGCTTGTTACAGGATTCTTGGGGAGTCAAGGTGCCCATAATAGTTTTTACCAGTTACAATATCGATGTTGAGGTTAAGCAAATAATTGAGGAAAAAGAGCAGTTATATTATCTGGATAAGAACAAAGTTAATTTATCAGAAGTGGTGGCCAATGTCACTGATATTTTAGAGGCCTAAAGAACGAATAATAAAGCCCTTGCTGAGGGTTTTTTTATTCCCAAATTTATGATAAAATTACTCTAATCAAATTATTAATCCAAAAAATATGACCGAGGAAAATTTTCAAGAGGGGGGTAAAAAGGAATACACTTTGAGAGTACTGTTATCCAAGGCCTGGGAATTATTTTCTCAGAACTTTAAGTTAATTCTGACCGCCGCCTTAGTGATAGCTGTACCCTTGCGCTTGATTTCCACTTATTTTGTTTTTCGGCAGGTCGATAAAATCGGAACTGATTTTATTACCAATCCTTCCGAAGCTTTCTCTAACTTTGGTTCAATGTCTGGGCAAGCTCTATTAATCGGCATCTTCTTTGCTGTAGGTACCGCCCTAACCAGTTTAATGATCGCCTGGATAGTAAAAACTAAGGTTACGGGCGGACAGCTCGATTTTTCAGCTGTCTGGCAAAAAGCGCTGTCCAGATTACCGCAGGCAATCATTACTACCATAATAATGGGAGTTTTGTTAGCCGTTCTATTTATTTTGCTGGTTGTGCCCGGGGTTATCTTTCTTGTTTTTTGGGCCTTTGCTATTTATGCAGTGGTTCTGAACAATAAGTCGGGTATGGATGCTTTGAATTACAGTAAAAGTATTGTGGCTGGAAAATGGGGAATCGTCTTTCTCTACCTGCTGGTAATCGGAATATTGATGGCAATTATTGCCGGCATTATCAACGGAATAATTGGCACGGGTGGCGATAGCTACCTGATTGTTTTCCTGCAAGGTGTTGTTGGTGATGTTGTCAATGCTTTCTTTATAATATCCTCGGTCTTGTTGTTCTTGAATCTGGAAAGCCTGAAATTAGGACGAATTGCTGATTCCAAAAGTTAATAATTTAAAATAGTTACTTCTATGACAGAAAACAACCAAGAAGAATTTAAAGTTTCCGGTGATCAAGTTGTAGCCAAAGTTAAAGAGTTGATCAAGGAAGGCAACGCCCGCCGGATTATTGTTAAAAACGAAAAAGGTGATTCCATCGTGGAATTTCCTTTGACCGCCGGAGTGGTCGGGGCAGTTTTACTGCCTGTTTTTGCCGCTTTAGGTGCCTTTGCTGCGGTGGTTGCCAATTGTACGATTGTAGTGATCAAAAAATAAGGTAAAAGAAGCTGTCATTCTGAGCGAAGCGAAGAATCCCATTACTGTACCCTAACGAGATTCTTCAGTCGTGACGCTCCTTCAGAATGACAGTTTTATATTAGGCGGGTTTTTTGGTAGAATAAATACATAATTAACCCAATAATATTATGCAACCAGAACAAACATTACCTAAGAAAAAAGGGAATAAATTTGTCCTCGTGGTTATAATTGTTATCCTAATTTTGCTGGCTGTGGTAATTTATTGGTTTATTTACGGGAGTAGAATTAAATCATTTGACATTAGTCCTGGTGATCAGGCTTGTCAAACGGATGACGACTGTGTTTTTGTCTTTACTAAATGCGCCTGTGATTGCGGTTCTCCTGTTAATATAATCCATAGAGTAAAATACGAAGAACAGTGGCAGGAAATGTGTGAAAACTACAAAGGCTCACGTTGTAGTATGGTATGCAACTTTGTTGCCCAGTGTGTGAATGGCTCGTGCGTTGCTGTGGCTGAAGATTCTACAGCTAATTATCAAAATACCAATACAGGTGAAACCGAAAAAAGTATCAATTCGACCCCAACTTTAAATCAGAATACTAACACCACAGCAATAAACATTAACAGTTCTACCAATACAAATACTCAGGTTTCAAATACAAATAGTTCTACTAATACAAATAGCGCTGATCAACAGAGGTATGAAGATTTGCAGGAGGAACATCAGCAATATAATAGTTCTTTAACAGATAATCTTAACGCTGCGGCGGTAGCGGTGATGTCATCAGAATGGACGGAAGCCAAACAGTATAGTCAAGACGCAATTAGTATTTTTCAGCAATGGATAGAAATTGATAATAATTTGATTATACTGGCTAACCAACTTGGCTATGAATCAGACGCTGCTAAGTTTGCTAAACGGATAGAATGGAATCAAGCTAATATTGAATTTTATGAAAAAGGCATCGAGTGTGCTGACTATAAAATAGCTGAAGATGAACAATCGTATGCCGTTTGTGACGCTGAAAGTTTAGAGATCTACGACAGAGCTTCTATTTTGATGGAGGAATGGAGTTCGATGGAATATGAATAAGGTCAAATTAAAACCGGAGCTAATCGCTCCCTGCGGGATGAATTGCGGTTTGTGCAAAAGCTATATGGGTTTTGCTCTTAAGAGGTCCAAAGCCCAGAGAAGAAAGTATGGTGTGGGTCAGTGTCCGGGTTGCCGGCCTCGTGGCAAGATGTGTGCTTTTTTAAAGAGAGATTGTCCCTTGCTAAAAAATAATAAGATAAAATTCTGTCATCAGTGTAAAAAAATGCCCTGTCCAAACCTAACTCGTTTAGATAAAAGTTATCAGGAAAGATACCAATACAGTTTTATTAAGAATCAACAGCAGATAAAGAAGCAGGGGATTAAAAAGTTTCTAGCCAGTCAGGAACGGAAATATCGGTGCCAGAAATGTGGTGGTTTAATTTGTATTCATGATAATAAATGTTATTATTGTAAAGTAAAGAAATAACAATGCCCCTCACTTTAGCCCAAATCAAAAAAAATCCCCAGATCAAAGCTTACATTGAGCAAACCGATCGGTCATTTAGGGGTCAAGGTTATACTGATCACGGTTTTCGGCACTGTAATTTGGTAGCTGATCGGGCTAAATCAATTGCCCGCAAAATCGGCTTAACCAAAAAAGAACAGGAATTGAGCGCCATCGCCGGTTATGCCCATGATATCGGTAATTTTGTCGGGAGAATGTATCACCAGAAATATGGTGGTCTGCTTTTTTTACAGTTATTCAATAAAGACAAAGCTAATTTAAAAGACACTATGGCTGTCACCGAAACGATTATTGCCCATGATCATCATGAAGTCTGGATTCCCTCCAAAATTGCCGCTGTTGTAATTTTAGCCGACAAAAGCGATGTCCACTGGACCAGGGTGGTGGATAATGAGGCCAAAAACCTGGAAACAGATATTCATGATCGGGTCAATTTCTCCGTTCGTAAAAATGATTTGCACGTTTATCCTCAGAAAAAAATAATTGAACTTAAGCTGCAAATTAATACCAAGAAAACTGATGTAGCTGAATACTTTGAAATATTTATAGGTAGAATGCACTATGTCAAAAAAGCTGCAGAGTATTTGGGTTATAAATTTAGTTTGGTGATAAATAATTCCAAATTGGCTTAAAACAGCTAAATTAAAAAGGCGGATAGTTATCCGCTCTTTTTATATTAAGCTATTTGGTCAGGTCAAATTAGCGTTTTAATTTTACGAAATAGATCTTGGTTGTAGTCTTTAAAAATTGTCGGGACAAATTTCTTCTTTTCCTCTTCGGGCATATTTAACACTTTCTCGATTGGCCACCATTCAAATCCAGCTGCCTCCTGAGTTTTTTCCATTAACTTATCAATTGAATCGTTGAATTTATACGCAAATACTTTCTTAAATTTATCGTTGATAATATTGGTCTCTTCATGAATAACTCTCGAATGTCTTTTAGCTATAAAAATCAGGTCTTCCGGTTTTAAATCTAACCCCAATTCTTCTTTGATTTCCCGAACAGCTGCTTGTTCATAATCATTATCTAAATCAACATGACCTCCGGCCGAAGCATCCAATAGACCAGGGCGGGTTTCTGCGTCCTTTGGCCGCAATTGGAAAAGGATTTCTCCCTGATCATTATAGAGCCAAACCCAAATCTCCCGATGCCTCAATCCTTTTTTATGAACATTGGTTCTAATATCCTGGCCGATAATCTTATCGTTTTCGTCTACAATATTTAATATCTCTTTCATATTTTTTCTTAAAATTGGTCGGGGATACCGGACTCGAACCGGTGACCTCACGCACCCGAGGCGTGCGCGCTACCATCTGCGCTAATCCCCGATAAACATATTTTAACAAATCTTTAGGAAAAGAAGAAGCCCGGACCGTCTTAGGTTCGGGCTCGATAAGGGAAAGGAGATTCAGTCAGTCCCTAACCTAACTGTGGCGGTGCGGTGAGTAAATCTCCATAGGGCAGCAAAGGCCAGGCCGACTGTGAGGGGAAAGGGCCAGGCTAGGAACAGACCTAGGCGGCAACAGTATTCCCGAAAACTGTCAGGCCAGGCTAGGCCCCAGAACATCTCGATCTTCCGGGAAACCGGTATCCCCACCAGCAGGTAGAGGATTGCTCCCAGAACGATGTAAGCGACTGGCGACATTATCTTTTTCTCCTTTTTGGGGAAATGATCGTCTATTTGATGCCCCAAACTTAGCAGAATAGGCCCAAATTGTCAATATTCAGCCCATTGTTGACCAATTTAAGTATTTGTAATAGAATTAAAACTGATATTTATC
>JAIWBS010000033.1:0-4463 GCA_048633705.1 Pirellulales bacterium | reverse complement strand
ATTAATCCAACCGATTGTTTCTGTTAAGTTAAGACAAGTAAATAAATTATCTGCCAGCAACAGAGAGAAAAAAGCCTTTGGCAGCACAGGGAAATAAAATGAATCAATTACCCAAAAGAAGAATTTACACCTTATCCGGCCTAAAGCCGGAAATTGTAGCTGTGGTTTTTGCCAAAACTTCCCGTTCGCCCAAGAGTTTCAACGAAATAGCTGAAGAATTAACTGATGAAAAATCTTCGGAATTCCATGAGAAATGGGTGGTTGGTTACGGCCATTCTTCAGTAGCTGAACATGCCTATTTGAACATTGCCATTGAAAATGTGTCCAGATTATCCATTGAAGCGGTTGAGGGAAATCGCTTGGCTTCCTATACGGAAAAATCATCCCGTTATCAAGTTTTTGATGACAACGCTTTTCATTTACCTTCCCGAATTGCCGATTCCGAATTCCGAGATTATTACGTTGACACAATGCGTTTTCTGATGCGCAATTATCTGGATATGCAGCAGAGAACCGTCCATTATTTAAAAGGAAAAATTCAGCCAAATAATGACGAACCGGATAAAGCTTATGAAGCTAGAATTAAATGTATGGCCCTAGACTCAGTCCGCTTTATCATGCCAGTGGCCGCTCTGGCCAATGTGGGAATGTCGATCAATGCCCGCAATTTAGAATACGCTATCAAGAAATTTCTCTCTCATTCTTTGCCCGAAGTGCAGGAAATCGGAGAGAAGATAAAAGAAGAAGGATTAAGAGTGGTGCCAACATTAGTTAAATACGCTGACCGCAATGATTACCTGGTGGAAACCAATAAAGCTTTGGCCAAATTGTCAGAAGAAAAGATACCGGAAACTTCTTTAGATGGCGATGGTATTACTTTGGTCCAATACGACGAAGGAGCAGATGATAAGTTAGTAACTGCTTTATTATACAAACATGCCACTCAGTCTTACGCTGAGATTCTGGGTAAAGTCAGGAATATGAGTCAAGAGGAAAAGGAAGGGGTGATTGACCAAGCTTTAAATCGTTTGGGAAAATTTGATAATCCGATTCGAGAGCTGGAATACGTTACCTACGTTTTTGACTGTTTGTGGGATCAAGGGGCTTATTACGATCTGAAGCGTCATAGAATGTGTACTTTAACAGCTCAACCTTTAACAATTGAACATCGTTCTATTATGCCCAAGCTGATGGCCGATGTTCATTTGGAGAAACAGTTTGCCGAGAGCCTTCAAAGATCAGAAGAGGGGTTTAATAAAATTAAGAACCAGTGGCCAGCCGAAGCTCAGTACTTTGTTCTCAATGCCCACAAGAGGCGGTTCTTATGGAAGATGGATTTACGGGAGCTATATCATATGGTCAATCTACGGTCCAAAAAAACCGGCAATTTCAGTTACCGCCAGTTTGCCCAGAAAATGTACGAAATTGTCAAAGCCAAAACCCCCCTTATTACTAAATATCTAACCGCTGATTTGGATAAATCAGATTACTAACATGAAAAAACAAAGAAAAAAAGGCGGGTTTGTGATAGTAGACGGGATTGATGGTTCGGGTAAAGGAACCATCATCAAGCATTTTGGCCAATGGGCCAAGAAAAAGAAACTGAAAGTGCTGGATTTGCGCCAATTTGGCAAGAAATATCACAGTATACCCAAACCGTCGGAATTACACGGTTACGATGTAGTGTTGTCAGCTGAACCCACTTTTTCTTTGATTGGCCGGGCCATTCGCGAAGAGATTGTTAAGGACAACAAAAGAGATTATTCAGCTCATGCTACCGCTCAGGCCTTTGCCCTGGATCGGTATCTTTTGTACCAAAGAGTAATTGTTCCGGCTCTCAAACGGGGGATGTATATTTTTCAGGAGCGGGGAGTATCCACCTCTATTGCCTATCAGCCTCTGCAGGCCGAACCGATTTATTTGCCTGAAATCTTGAGTTATGAAGGAAATAAATTAGCTTTGAAATACCGACCCGATTTATTAATTATTACCAAGTTGCCGCCTCAAATGGTGATCAAGCGGTTGAATAACCGAATGGCCAAAAGAGACGATGCCATTTTTGAAAATCTGCCCTTCCTCAAAAAGGCATCTAGCCATTTTAATTCCCAATGGTTTAAGAAAATATTTGAAAAAGAGGGATCCAGAGTTTGCTATGTGGATTCTTCCAAAAGTATTAAACATGGAGTAGATCAAGCGATTGCCTGCTGGGAAGATTTTTTGGAAAAAAATTAGGGCAATAAGATATTCTATTTAGCCTGCATCTTAAATGGTGCAGTTTTTTATTTGACTAAATTTATCAAAGGGATTAAGATAAAATACTTTGGCTCATTTCTAGGTTGCTACTCAAGGAGGAAACAAATGGCAAGTCCATCAGGATGGCATGCCCGAGTTTTGGCCTTTGTCGGGCCAATGTTCTCGGAAAAAACCAGAAAAGCAATGATCATTCTGCGGATGGTTCTGCAGGATATCAGAGCTGATACAGAGCTCAAGGCTGTTCTGATCAAGCCGACGGCTGATACGCGGGGAGAAACACCGATGTATCTGACTACTCATGATGATCAGATCCTGGCTGACTTTGAAGCCATTGTCTTTGATCCGAAGAGACCAGGAAAGATTTACTTACACCCGCAGATCGAAGAGGCTGATATTGTGGTCATCGAAGAAGGCCAGTTCTTCAGTGAGAAGCTGGCTTCAATCATCCACCTTCTCTATCGGGCTGGCATCTTCGTGGTGTACATTGCCTTGGACAAGGATTTCCGGGGGGTTCCTTTCCTAACCACCGAAGCGGTGCTGGCTCTTAAAGAAACGGAAGCGGCTACTCTCACTGCTATCTGCGATTTCTGCCATGGCATTGCCACGGAGTCAATCAGATACGTGGGCGGACACCCAGCCAATGGTGAATCCCCGGTGGTGGCGGTGGAAGGAGACCAGATCGACGGTCAAGAGGTGACCTACAACGCAACTTGTGTTTCTTGTGCCGAAGTTTTCCGTCGTGAAGCGGGAATCAAAGCTCCTTAATTAAAGGCTCGTCTTGCTGTTGCAGGACGAGCCTTCCTCTTTATTTTTTCCCGAAAATGTGCTATTATATAGATATGAAGATTGAAGTTGAAGTACGCAGTTTTCTGACTCCAGGCCAGTTTACCAAGCTGAAAAACTATTTTCAGAAACAAGCGAAAAAGCTGGGTAGCTGGTCAGAAACCACAGTTTACTATCAATCCAAACAAGGGGACTTGCGTTTGCGGCAAACAGATAAAAGTTCTTTTTTCATTTATAAGCAAGGCCATATTCATCAAGCCCAGCGGGAAGAAATTGAATTGCCATTTGCCAAAAAAGATTTTCCCAAGATGGAAGAAATTCTAGTCAGGATGAATCATCCGGTTAAGATGCGCTGGTTCCGTAAAAGAATCTGCTATTTATGGAAAGGAATCAAGGTTTATCTGGATAATACAGTCGGCAACGGTTTGATAATAGAATTGGAAATAATCTGTAACAAGTCCGCCAAAGAAAAAGCGTATAAGCAGTTAAAGAAACAGTTAAAAGAATTGTTGGCCCAGTTCGGTATCAAGCCAACAGCTAAATCGGAATTAGATAAAAGATTTGATTATTATAAAAAACATTGGCAAAAGCTGACAAGAAAACAGAATATGACCCCGCACTAAGGCTCGCCAGGCTCGTCTAATGCGGGGCAAGAATAGTTATATGAAAACAACAAAAGCATTAAAAAAAATGGAATATGAGATTGTTATAGGTTTGGAGATACACGTGCAATTGAAAACTCAATCCAAGATGTTTTGTCGTTGTGATAACGCCGGAGCCAATAAGCCGGCTAATTCAACTGTTTGTCCGATCTGCATGGGACATCCCGGTACTTTGCCGGTGATTAACCAGCAAGCTCTGGATTGGGGGGTGATGACAGCCATGGCCCTAAATTGCCATTTACCGGAATTCACCAAGTTTGACCGCAAGAATTATTTTTATCCTGATTTACCCAAAGGTTATCAGATTTCCCAATACGATATGCCGATAGGGCAAAAAGGTCACATCGACATTATTTTAAATAACAAACGAAAAAGAATCAGTATCACCAGGGTTCATTTAGAAGAGGATGCAGCTAAATTGGTACACGATGAAGAAGGCGGTGATTATTCACTGGTAGATTTTAACCGATCGGGCACTCCTTTGGTTGAAATCGTTACCGAACCTGATATGAGATCACCAGCCGAGGCCAAGATTTTTTTGAAGAATCTGCGAACTTTAATACGCACTCTGGAAGTTTCCGACGCTGACATGGAAAAAGGCCAATTGCGGGTGGATGCTAATATTTCCTTAAGACCTTTGAAAGAAAAGAAATTATTTCCCAAAACCGAGATTAAGAATTTAAATTCTTTTAAGGCATTAGAAAAAGCTGTAACCTTTGAAGTAGAGCGGCAAAAAGCTCTGTGGGAAAAGAAAACACCGCCCCA
>JAIWBS010000032.1:0-12103 GCA_048633705.1 Pirellulales bacterium | reverse complement strand
TAGACATCTAGCCTGCCCGATGCCACATAACAGAGAGCTAACACAGCGCAAGTGTTAGAAAATATGTTTTCTAGACGGCTGTATAAATGGTTAAAATTCTTGCGGATTTTTTTACCTTGCTTGCCTTCTCTTTGTCTGGGAAAACCCATAAAGATAACAGTTTTACTTAATTTGTTTGTTTTACTGACTTTGATCTTCTGGCCATTTAAATATGCCCCTTTTCCTTTTTGAGCCCAAAACAGTTCGTCTATCAAAGGATCATAAATTACACCCAGTAACGGCTTATTGTCTTTATATAGAGCGATAGACACGCCAAAATAGGGTAGACCGCGGGCATAGGCTTCAGTACCGTCAATCGGGTCAATTATCCATTGATAAGAAGCGCCCGGGTTGATGGTTTTACTGGACTCTTCGGCCATAATCGAATGGGTGGGATATTTCTGGTGGATTTTATTGACGATAAAAGTATTGGTTTTTACATCAGCAATAGTCAGGGGGTCTCGAGCCCCTTTGTAAGAATAGGTTTTTATATTGTTCCAGTACTTTCTGGGAATTTTTCCCGCTTCTTTGGCTAAGTTTTTGGTGAAGTTGAGCATTAGATTTTTATTTCCATTAAATCTTTAGCAATTATGACTGGACCTTTATAATATCTTTTGGCCAGCTTTATTAAATCGTAATTCCTTAGATAATAAGGAGAAGCGTGAGTCAAGACTAGTTTTTTAACTTTTGATTCTTGAGCAACCCGAGAAGCTACTTCAGCTGACATATGCCCTCCTTCTTTAATAAAGTGATGGGGCCAACTAGCTTCCAATAGAGCCAGATTAGCTTTTTGACAGGCTCTTCTTAGGTCAGGACAATCTTCGCTATCTCCTGAATAGGCCAATGATTTATTTTTCGATGTTATTCTGTAACAGTAACATTTAAGCCGCGAGGAGTGTTTGCCCTCAAAAGCTTTGACCGTCCAGGTTTTTTCTCTGACAATATCCCCTGGCTTTAATTCTTTGACCAGTATCTTATATTTTGGCCTAAATTTTTCCAGATCAAAAGCCATCAAGATATGGTTATAGGTTTTTTTAAAACCCATAGGTCCATAGATGGTGATGTCTTTTCTGCGGAATTTGCCGACTTTTGGTTCAGCTAAAGCGATATGAAGAAAAGGAGCCAATTCGGAACAGTGATCAGAATGAGTATGAGAGATGAAAATTTTATCGATTTGATAATACTCAACGCCGGATTTTTGCAATTGATCCATAACCCCCCGGCCAAAATCAAAAACCAAATTTTGCTTACCAATTTGAATTAGATGGCTGGATGAATGTCTTTGATATTCCGGTTGATAACTGCCTGATCCCAAAATGGTTAATTTCATTTCTTCTTCCTTTTAAGTTTTTTGATCTTGCGATGTAATTTGGGCCAGTAGTGGTCGTCAACAATATAACCGACACAGTTCTTGGCCCCGCATTTACAAGGATGTTCCTGCCAGTCTTCCAGGTCAAACCCGTAGTTATAAGTGATTTCTTGGCCCTTTTTGATACCTCTGATAGCGATTATCCAGATTCTGTCTTTTATTATATCAATTTCACAGTTAGGATCACAGGAGTGATTAATATATCTGGCGGTGTTCCAGCTGACATCTCCATCGATATCGTATTTTCTGTTCAATTGAAAAACGTAGATGGTATCTCGATCTTCATCATTTTCCCATTTCTGGCTTTTTAATTTCTTGCCGACGTATTCAATCACTTTGGTACCGGCCCGGATATCTTTTTTGGCAAAAAGGCCTTTGCCGTGGACTTTGGATTTTCTGGCGGTGATGTAAGGTGAGGTAGTGGGTTTCATGCTAGTTCTTTTGGTTTGAGTTTTTTTGACAAATAAATAAATGGCGTGTCAAAGACAGCCACTGCCACTTTTATTATATAAGTAAAAAGGATTAGTTGCCAAAGATTGGGATAAACTCCGGCAAAGGCGATCACAGTGAAAATTGCCGAATCAATCAGTTGGGAGCCGAAAGTCGAGCCGTTATTGCGCAGCCAGAGAAGATCGCCGTGGGTTCGGGCTTTAATTTTCATAAACAGCCAAACATCCAGATTTTGGGATATTAAATAGGCGACCATTGAACCGGCTACGATTCTGGGAGTTAAAGTAAAAATAGTTACTAAGGCGCTATGGGCAATATCAAAATCCGCCGGAGTGAATTTGATAATTAATTGAGAAGTAATTAGAAAAAAGACCGAGACGAAAAAGCCGATCATAACGGCTTTATAAGCGGCTTTTTTACCGTAATATTCTGACAGCAAATCCGTTCCCAAGAAAATCGAAGCATAAAGTACATTGCCGCCTGTGGCTGCCAGGCCAAATAAGTTTATACCCTTGGTTACAAAAATATTCATCAAAACCGCATTTACGGCGATTAAAGCGATTAAATAGATTTTTCCCAACCGAAAAGCGACCAAAACAAAACTCAGGCTGATTAGGGACATTATGATAAAAAGGATTTCGTTCGACATTATTTTAACAACCCTTCCCAAATCTTGACATTTTCTTCTATCGGTTTTTCCATATCAAATTTAAAATAAGGAAGCTTGTATTTTTGACAGTATCTTTGGTATTTACCGGGGAAGTCTCTTTGGTATCTTATTCTCAAATATTTCTTCTTATAAGGAATATCCCGGTGTCTTTTGATGTGCCTGTTCAGCGCGATTTCCGGATCACAAACACAAAAGAGTATCTTTAGCTTTATGGGAAATTTATCTCTGAGCCTGTTTATTTGCTGGGTGTTGTAGGCAGGTAAAGAGGTGCCTAGTTCCAAAACCGTCGGCTTGGAAATTTCTTTAAAGCTTTGATAAAGAAAACGATGGCCCTTTTTTACGTAATCTTTATCGTGAGTTACTCCTTGGCGGTCGATTAAATTATTTTTTAGGAAAAAATCGAAAACGAAAATTAGTTGGTACTGAGGATTATTTTTAATAAACGCTTGACCCAAAGTAGTTTTACCTGATCCTGGGAAACCCACGGTGACAAAAAATGGTATTTTCATTTTTTTGCTCTCAAATCTCTTAAAGTTTTTAAATCAGTTTTGTATCCGCCCTTGTCTATCGGTGTTTCTAAGACGAGGTTGATGTTTTTTAATTTGGGCTGACAAACGATCGCCTCAAATCCCGCTAAACCGATTTCCCCCAGCCCGATATGTTCATGCCTATCTAAATGAGAACCGATTGCTGTTTTGGAATCGTTGGCATGGATCATTTTTAGTTTATCAAGGCCAAGGGTTTTATTAAACTCATTTAATGTTTGGTCAACCGCCTGTTTATTTCGCCAGTCATAGCCGGATTCAAAAGAATGAGCCGTGTCCAGGCAAACTCCGGTCAATTTGGGATGGTTAACCCCTTGGATAATTTCAGCAATTTCTTCAAATTTATCACCGACTACATTACCTGCCCCAGCTGAGTTTTCAATCAACAATTCAGTTGTTCCTTCATATCCTTCTAATATCTTCTTTATGCCTTCTATTACCATCTTAATCCCTCTTTTTTCTGTTACATCTTTGGCACTGCCCGGATGGAACATTACGTATTTGGCTTTAATTTCAGAACCTAAGTCCAGTTCTTTGCGGATGGCACTGATTGAACCGAAAAAAGTCCGCTTTTTTATTGAAGCCAAGTTGATATAGTAGGGAGCATGGACGTAGTAGTCAGTAAATTTATATTTTTGGCAATTACCCAAAAACTCCTGGATGTTTTTATCAGTTATAGTTGTCTGGCCGCCTTGGGGTGAACGGGTAAACATTTGAAAAACTTCGCAGCCGATTTTATGAGCATTGATCGGAGCGTTAGCAATACCTTGGGCAATAGAAACGTGAGCGCCAAACAACATGTTATTTTTTGCTGGCTAATTGATTGAGATGGGCTAATACTTTTCGGCTGGTTATTACGTTTTTCAAATAGGAAAAGTATTGAGGATTTGATAATTTTTCCTTAATGTCTTTATTGTTGGTATATAGCTTTAGTGTTTTGTTTATCTCTTTAGCGACCTCTTCATCAGGTACTTCAATTTCCTCTAGTTTCGCGATTTCCCTGGTGATTAAGGCGGTTTTTAGCCTGGTTACCGCTTTGTTTTCAAACTCTTTTTTGAGATCATCAACTGTTTTTTTGAGACTGGCCAAGTAGTCATCAAATTTCAATTTGCGTTTTTCTATTTCTGCCCGTAACTCAGCAATCATTTTATCCAATTCAGCCTCAATTAAAATTTCCGGAATTTCTTCGAATTCAGACCGGGTGATAATTTCTTCGACAATAGCCATTTCAAAACGCTGGTTCTCTTTGGCTTGTTCTTCCAGTTCCAAATTTTTATGTAATTGTTCTTTAAGATCAGCAAAAGATTTAAATTTATTACCTACCATTTTGGCAAAGTCATCGTTTAGTTCCGGCAGCTCTCTTTGCCAAACTGATAAGACTTTGACCTCGAAATCCCCGTCCCGATTAGCCAGATTTTTTTGGTAGTAATCTTTGGGAAAAGTAAGTTTGAATTTTTTCTCTTGATTCTTGGTTAGACCGATCAACTGATCTTCAAAACCGGGAATAAAATAGCCCTCACCGACGATAAGATCTACTTTTTTACCTTGGCCGCCTTCAATTATGACCTTATCCATATAAATGGAAAAATCAATTTCAACTTTATCACCTTTTTTGACCGGTGCATCCGAGATAATTTCTTTGGCTCTTAGTTTTTGTAAATCTTGGAGGACTTTAGTTATTTGTTCAGCATCTATTTTGATTTCTTTTTTCTTGGCTTTGAATTTACGATAGTCGCCAATCTTTACTTTGGGTAAAATGGGAACAATTGCTTTATAAATGAAAGGATTATCGGGTGCGACTTTGATTATTTCGACTTTGGGGCTGGCTACTGTAATAAACTTTTCTTTTTGGCAGATTTCCGGATAGGTTTTTTGGACAATAAGGTTAGCTGCTTCTTGATAAATGGCCTGTTCGCCGACTTTTTCTTTCAAAACATCATAAGGAACCTTACCAGACCTGAAACCAGGCATCTCCATGCCCTGGGAAATCTTTTGGGCGGCTTTATCCAAAAAAGGTTTTAAATCCTGATTAGGAATTTCTACTACGATTTGAATCTGGCTGTTCGATAATTTTTTAACTTCATACTTCATAGTTTATTTTTTTTGATCTTTATAAAATAACCGAATAAATTTATAATTAAATGTAGAAAAAGTCCGGTTACCACAGTGGTGAAAAAGGCAACCCAGCCCGGCCAGAAAACAATGGCGCCTAAACCCAATCCGCCGATAGTATAATCAATTTGGTCAAAAGGTATCCAGGATTGGCCAGGGGGCAGCCCCGCCCTTCTTTTGAAGAAACTTTTTAAGGAATCACCCAAAATAGCCCCTAAGCCCAAAAGGGCCCCCAGCCAAATGATTTGTTCATGGTAGTTAAAAAAGCTAACTTTTTGGATCGCCTCGAATTGGTATAAATACCGTTGTAAGCCAAATATAATTAGGCCGAAAACGGGAGCAAAGAGATAGCCACGCCAAGTTTTACTTTTGCCCAAAATCGGTTTGCCTCGCCAGGTTTTGCCGCAATCGACCGGCTTGGCGATTCCCTTAAACCAGAATTTCATCAAGACCGGCGACATGTTGGCAAAACCGGCCGGCAGCATAAAATAGATACATTGGAGGATGAATAACATAACTCTGCTTATAGTTTATTGACTACGGACTACTGCTATTGGCTGTAATTATTAAGCGGGCCGAGAGTCCAGAAGCCTTTTTTCCTTCAATTCCGTTTCCATTCCCAATCGGGACAAGATTTCATTTGTCTCCATTTTTTCTATTAGCACCCCGACCCCCACTTCAGCATAAACCATCTTTTCCAGATGAGTCTTAAATGAATCCCAATTGACTCCCTCTTTGGGAGAAACATATAGATAGATTTCATCTAAGTCCATTGGGTCATTGTTTTTCTTTTTAATTTCAACTTGCCATTCCTCAACTTCTGCTATACCGGAGATTAACGGGACAAAGAGATTCAAGTTTACTAATTCACCTTTTACCTTAGTAAGTCGAAATTCCTTAAACTCCGATGAGCGCTGGATATTAGGATTGATTCTGGGTACAGTACGGCCACAATGAGAACAAGGATTATATTCGATTCCATCAGTGATATCCCCCGTTTTGTATCTTAATACAATTGAACCATGCCAATCTAAAGCAGTATAAACAATTTGACCTTTTTCTCCTTCTTTAACTCGCTTACCCTCTTCATTTACCAGTTCAAAAAATTCCAGATCGGGATATGTATGATAGCCGGACTTTTCATGACATTGAATCCAGGCGGTTTTGCCTTCAGTCATGGCGTAGGTTGCCAAGATCTTTGGATCTTTAGATCCCATTGATTGGAGAAATCCCCGAATTTTGTCACGAAAGCCGGGGCTTAATTTTTCCCCCCCGGTAACTACCAATTCAACATTGGAGTAATCCTTTTTTTGAGCAGCAGCTTCCCGCATTAAGTGATAGGCATAACCGGGTATGAAAACTACCAGTTGGGCTTTTAATTTTTCGATGGCGTCAATTATCTTCTGGGTACCCATTACTTTGCCTCCGCCGGTTTGCAAAGAAGTCATGCCGATTTGAGTAAAGCCGAAGAAAGCTATCCAAAAAGCCAAATGGGGGGAATAGGGGAAACCGTTGATGCCGAACATATCCCGTCGGGCCCCGGCTACATTAAACAGTCTTTCCCCGGTTTTCTTAATTGTTTCCAAATCATAAGCGGTATAACCGAAAGGAGTGGGGCTGGCGGTCCGGCCGGTGGTAAAATGGAGATGGATCGGCTTAAACTGCCATTCCAGTTTCTTTTTATAATCCTGTTTGGTGATTTTCTGCCAGGCGATTTTGAGCAAATCACCTTTGGGAGCGTATTTCTTTATCAATTCCTCATCTGGCTGCAGCATGAATTTACGAGGTCGCCCCGGATCATCATCCGAAGGAGCCAGGTCCTCTTTGGTGGTAAAGGGTAGTTTGGCTAAATCATCAGTGGTTTGGATATCAGCGAAAGAAAGATCATTTTTAGTAAACAGTTCTCGGTAATATGGTGAATAAGGAACAAAGTGACGGATAAAGCTTTTTAATTTTCTATTTTGCATAGCCTGGATTTGATCTCTAGGCATTTTTTGTAAACAGTCCCATTTTTCCATAATATTGAAAATTAATTATAAGGATAATGTTTATTGCAAAGTTGGCTGATAGCCCGCATTATCTCATCGGTAACCTGACGCAGTAGTTTTTTATCAACTTCCTGATCGTAGTACTCTGAAAAAGACAGGGGCTGGCCAAAAGTAATTTTTATCGGTTCTGTTTTTAGATATAAGTGCTTTAATAACTCACTAAAGCTGTTAGTAGAAGAACCGTTATAACCAACCGGCAGAACCGGAACCTGGCCCCAAAGAGCCAATCTGGCCACGCCGGTTTTTCCACGGAGTAAGTCTTTATCAGAATTACGATGAGCTTCCGGAAAAATGCCGATAATCCCTCCCTCTTTCAACAAAACCACAGCTGGGTCTAGACAACGCTTCTTGTCCTTCTTGTCAATTATAATAGCCCCGGAGTAATCAGCGAGCTGTTTAGCCATGGGCCATTGCCAGTATTCCGGAGTGGCTAAAAAATGGATTTTTTGGTTGGTTTTTTTAACTATCTGAGCAGCAATCAGAAAATGATCTAAATAACTGATGTGGTTAGAAGCTACAATAAACGGTCCTTGAGTGGGAATATTGTCTAAACCGACAAATTCATCCGGTCGGGAAAAAAACGGACGAGCTAAAGTATATCGCAAAATCGGATAGACTTTTTTAGCCATAATTTTCTTATCTTAGTTTTAGATGAAAAGGGGAGCTAAAACCAGAGCTACTACAGCCATTAGTTTAATCAGAATATTCATGGAAGGGCCTGAGGTATCTTTAAAAGGGTCACCTACGGTATCACCAACTACAGCCGCTTTGTGAGCATCGGAACCTTTACCCCCGTGGTGGCCGGTTTCAATGTATTTCTTGGCGTTATCCCAAGCACCACCGCCGTTAGCCATCATCAAGGCTAATAGAACACCGGTAACAGTTGCCCCGGCTAATAAACCGCCCAGAGCTTCGGCGCCCATAACCAGACCAACGATTACTGGAGCGAAAATGGCGACTAAACCGGGTACGATCATTTCTTTAAGAGCGCCAGTTGCGGCAATAGCTACACATCGCTCAGAATCCGGCTTAGCCTTACCTTCCATCAGGCCGGTAATTTCCCTAAACTGCCTTCTTACTTCATTGACCATCTTAAAAGCAGTCCGGCCAACAGCGGTCATAGTATTGGAAGCAATGAAGAAAGGTAGCATACCCCCGATAAATAAACCGATAACCACGTTAGCTTTAGTTATATTGATGCTGTCTATACCGACAGCTGCTGTGTAAGCGGAGAATAGGGCAAGAGCGGTTAGAGCGGCTGAACCGATAGCGAATCCTTTACCCATGGCAGCCGTGGTATTGCCCAGAGAATCCAGTTTATCTGTTATCTTTCTGGTTTCCGGTGGCAGGTGAGCCATTTCAGAGATACCGCCAGCGTTATCAGCAATCGGACCGTAGGCATCCACAGACATTGTTACTCCAATAGTGGCCAGCATCCCCACTGCGGCGATGCCGATACCGTATAAACCGGCTGCTTCGAAAGAAACGTAGACGGCAATACAAATAACAATAACCGGTAGAACCACACTTTCCATCCCCACCGCTAAACCGGTGATAATATTAGTAGCTGCGCCAGTCTCGGAGGCCTTGGCTATTTTACGGATGGGACTGGCGGAAGTATAGAATTCGGTTATCAAACCGATAACTATTCCGCCGACTGTACCTGATAGGATAGACCAGAAAACACCTCGGGGTAGTCCCAGTTTATCCACGATGAAATAAGAAGCAATTAATAAAAGCAAAGCAGCCACATAAGTAACCAGTCGCAAGACCGTTTGCGGATTCATTTTGCTGAAAACCCGGACGGAAAGAATGCCTAGAATAGAGGCCACTAAACCGGTAACGATAACCCACAGAGGCAGGGCCATGTATTCTAAGCGGGAAGCGGCGTAAGCCGTAGCAGTAGCGGCAATGGCAATAGTGGCTACGATTGAACCCACGTAAGATTCGAAAATATCGGCACCCATACCAGCCACGTCTCCTACATTATCACCGACATTGTCAGCGATTACGGCTGGATTGCGAGGATCATCTTCAGGAATGCCGGCTTCCACTTTGCCGACTAAATCGGCTCCCACGTCAGCGGACTTGGTGTAAATACCCCCACCCACTCTGGCAAATAAGGCGATAGAAGAGGCGCCCATGGAAAAGCCGGACAAGACAGCCGGGTTGGAATCCCGAAAGAAATAATAATATATTCCCAGACCTATCATACCCAAAGCCGCTACTGACAAACCCATGACTGCTCCGCCGGTAAAAGCGGTAGTCAGAGCTTTACCCTGATTGCCGGTAGAGGCAGCCTGGGCCGTTCGGACATTGGCCCGAGTGGCCGCTTTCATCCCGAAGAAACCGGCAATCATAGAACAGATAGAACCGCTCAGATAGGCCACGGCTGTCCAGGAGTTAATTTTCCAAAAGAGAAGTAAAAAAATTGCCAATATAAAAATGGATAGAATAGAATATTCTTTCTTAAGAAAGACCATAGCTCCTTGATGAATCTGTTCGGAAATGTCCTTCATCTGGTCATTGCCGGCTGGTTGTTTTTTGACTAACAAAAAGAGAATAAGAGCCATGACTAACCCGGCTAAGCCGAAGATAACGGCAATAATTCCTAAATGCATTTTCTTTTTCCTTTCAATTACACGTAATGCGATATGTGTAATGAGTAATGAGAATTCACATTACCCGTTACCTATTACCCATTACTATTTATTATTTTTTATCTTTTGTATCGGATTTCTTAGTTTTTTCTTTTTCTTCTTCTTTGGGTTCTTCCTTTTCTTCCTTTTCCTCTTTGGTTTCTTTCTTCTCCACTTTCTTTTCTTTTTTTTCGTCCTTTTCTTTTTCCTCGGTAACTTTTCCGCCAGAGGCGGATCCGCTTTTGGCGGACTTTTTCTTAGTTTCTTCCTTTTTTTCTTTTTTATCTTCATTTTTTTCAGCCGTTATCAGTTTTTTCTGTCCTTCGGCTACGATATCGATTCTCCAGCCGGACAATTTGGCGGAAAGACGAACGTTTTGACCGCCTTTGCCAATGGCTAAAGAAAGCTGATCTTCTTTAACTTCTGCTAAGGCTGACTTTTCTTTGTGATTTAGTTTAACTGAAAGAATTTTAGCCGGGGAAAGTGAATTGATGATAAATTTAACCGGGTCTTCATTGTATTCTACAATGTCAACTTTTTCTCCACCCAATTCATTGATAATAGTTTGAACACGACTACCTCGTTGGCCTACACAAGAACCGATCGGGTCGATATTTTTCTGATTGGAGTTAACGGCAATTTTTGTTCTGGAGCCAGCTTCTCGGCCGATGGCTTTTATTTCGATAGCACCGCTCTGGATTTCTGGTACTTCCTGAGTAAACATTTTTTTGACCATATTAGGATGGGCCCGTGAAACAATTATTTCCGGTCCTTTGCTGGTTGCGTTGACTGAAACTAAATAGAATTTCATTCTTTGTCCAGAACGATAGTTTTCTTCGCGGATTTGTTCCTGAGGCGGCATAATGCCGGTAGTATGGCCCAGATCAACCAATACTACTCGACCCTCAACGCCCTGGACAAGACCTGTTACAGTTTCTCCTTCTTTGGCCTTATATTCATTGTAAAGAGTTTCTCTTTCCGCTTCTCGCAGTTTCTGGATAATTACTTGTTTGGCGGTTTGGGCAGCCATCCGGCCGTAATCAGCGGGAGGGACTAATTTTTGCTTTAATTCATCATCGACTTTGATAGTTTTTTTGATTTTTTGGGCCTCAGATAAAATTATCTCAACTTTGGGGTCGAAACTTTCCAAGCCCTCAGATTCATCGGTTACCACTTTTTTAACATCAGAAACTTTTGATTTAGCTGTTTCCGGGTCAAATTCCACTACAACATTTTGATCTTTTTTCCCAAAATCCTTGCGGTAAGCCACGGCCAGAGCTGCTTCGATAGTTTCGATTACCGATTCATAAGATATATTTTTCTCCTGACAGATTTGTTTAATGGCAGTTGATATTTCTGATTTCATAAATTTGGTTTACTTAATAAAAAAAACTAGTTTAATAAAAACTAGTCTATTTTTAGTATATACCAAGGGACTTTTCCTGGCAAGTCTTGATCAGGTAGGGTTTTCAACAGGGTTTTTCAAGTGTTCTAAATGAACTTTCCGTTTATTCATTTTTATCAAAATAATATCAAGACGGATTTGTAATCGTTGGCATTGACAATTCTCTTCCAAATATCTTTGAATACATTTAACCATTTTCTCCTGTTTTTTTTCAGTGATAGACTCGGCCGGCGTACCAAATTTATCCGACTTTCTGGTTTTTACTTCAATAAAGACTAAAACGTTTTTATCAAGGGCAATTAAATCAATTTCCCCTTCTTTTTTTCGCCATTTCTGATCAATAATCTGATAGCCGATTTTTTCCAGATATTTTTTAGCCAGTTTTTCCCCCCAGTCACCTAAATTTTGTCGATAGTTTTTCATAAAAAAATGACCGTTTTCCGGTCGCTAAAATTTTACTAAATTTATTTTTTGAAGATAAAGGCGTAATGGTAAGTACCCGCTTCGAAATATTCTTCTTCTTTGAGATTTAGTGTAGAAGCCAATTCCCTAATCTCTTCTTCAGGCATCCTCATTTTTGGAGGCGGGCCAAGAGGAGCGCCAATAGCTTTCCAGTCTATGATAACAAACCGACCGCCTTTTTTAATAGTGCGCAGGCATTCTTTAAGCAGATCCAACTTTTTCTCTGATTGAAAAAGGACATTGATCAAAAGAGCCAAATCAACTGTTTTGTCAGGAATGCGAGTGGCTTTATAAATCTCCAGATTAGACCAGATCGTTTTGATATTTCTGATGCCATTGAGAAAAGCTTTACTCTCTACCGAAG
>JAIWBS010000031.1:0-3494 GCA_048633705.1 Pirellulales bacterium | reverse complement strand
GGATATCCGCCCTATTTGTTTCAAAAGACAAATAAGGATCATCAGGAGCGACCCTGAGGGCATGAAGCCCTTCTCTATAAAGAAGCTGCATGATCGGTATGGCAAAAATTTGAGAGTTAGAAACAATGACCGCCCTTTTTTTAATTAATGGTTGTTGGGTTGCTTCCAGTAATTTCATGATACCCTGGGCAACGCAAGGAATCAGCCTATCTTTCAAATCATCAGTTATTAAGTTGTAAAGATTAGTTGGATGAAAACCATCAACGTCTTTGTCTGGATTAATAGTTTCAATTATCTTATTTTCGTTAAGATGATCTGGAAGAGGAAGTTGGACCAGAATCCCGTGGATTTTTGGGTCTTGATTTAGCTCTTCCAACTTGGTAATGATCTCTTTTTCTTTA
Organism: Pirellulales bacterium; assembly: GCA_048633705.1. Classification (GTDB taxonomy): domain Bacteria; phylum Patescibacteriota; class Patescibacteriia; order JBDRGY01; family JBDRGY01; genus JBDRGY01. The sequence goes on along the minus strand of JAIWBS010000031.1, from coordinate 3,093 downwards.
ACTTTCTTGGGAAAAAGAAATTTCTGAAAATTGATTCCGACTTCCTGACAAGCTTTCTCTTTCAGGGACACATACAGCTGGGAAGACTTATCATCACCGACCAAAATAACAGCCAGGCCTGGTTTTTGAGAAAGCTGTTTGACTTTCTTTGCTAGTTCGGCCAGAATATTTTTTGACAACTTTTTTCCATTGATTATTTCAGTCATGGTTGGTGATTAGTGATTGGTGACTAGTGATTGGTGTAAGGCATTTTGATTATTTCTAATCACTATTCACTATTCACCAATATTCTAATTATATCTTTAATTCCGGATAAAGTGGGTATTTATCAGTTAATTCGTTGAGAATTTCCTCAGAGATTTTTACCGTTTTTCTTGTTAAGTTTGCTCTGCCTTTAATTTTAAGGCTCTTTTGTAGGTATCAATTTCTTCTATCAGAAATGATCTTCTTTCCCCGTTTGTCATATCAGTTTCTGCTAATTCAGCCTCGTATTTTGTTATCCATTCTTCGATTTTCTCTCTCGAGAGTGTTTCTACTAGGGCTCTGGCGTTTCCTGATATTCGGTCTTCTCTTTCTATTGGATTTGACCGCATCCTCATATGTTCTTTTGGCATATTTTTTTGGATAATTATTAGACTTCTAATTATATCATTAATTCAGAATAAAGCGGATATTGGTCAGTTAATTCCTTTACCTTTTTCAAAACGTCTTTTTTGATACTTTCATTATCAGGGTTTTTGAGAATCTTGGCAATTAGTTGGCCAATTATTTTCATATCGTCTTCTTTAAAACCACGAGTGGTCAAAGCCGGACTACCCAATCTTATTCCTGAGGGATCCATTGGTTTTCTTTTGTCGTCTGGAATCATGTTCTTGTTGCAGGTAATTTTCACTTCATCCAATAATTCCTGGGCTTGTTTGCCGGCAACACCAAGAGGAGTGACGTCAGTTAAGATTAAGTGATTCTCAGTGTCGCCAAAGCAGATGGTAAATCCTTCATCTTTTAAAGTATTACAAAGGACTTTAGCGTTTTTCTTGACTTGTTGGATATAGTTTTTAAATTCCGGCTGTAAATCTTCACCGAAAGCCACCGCTTTGGCAGCGATATTATGTTCATGAGGTCCGCCCTGAAAACCGGGGAAAACCGCCTTGTCGATTTTACCAGCTAATTCTGATTTACACATAATCATCCCACCGCGGGGCCCCCGTAAAGTTTTATGGGTGGTGGTGGTAATAACATCAAAGTAGGGAATTGGATTATTCATTTCCTTAGCGGCGATCAAACCGGCAATGTGGGCTACGTCAGCCATAGTCAATGCACCGACTTCGTCAGCAATTTCCTTAAACTTTTGATAATCCAAATCACGAGAATAAGCGGAATAACCGCAGAGAACAATTTTGGGTTTGTGTTCTTGAGCCATTTGCCTGACTTGGTCGTAGTCAATTTGGCCGTCTTCTTTGGTTTTGTAACGGACAAAGTTGAATATCTGAGCCATCCAGGTAATAGGATGACCATGGGTTAAATGGCCGCCGTGGGATAAATCCATTCCTAAAACTGTGTCGCCGGGTTCCAGCAGAGCAGAATAAACGGCCACGTTGGCTGGAGCACCGGATAAAGGTTGAACGTTAACATGCTCAGCCCCGAAAAGCTGCTTGGCCCGGTCAATGGCCAATTGTTCAGTAGTATCTACATTTTCAGTACCACCATAATAACGCTTTCCTGGATACCCCTCTGAATATTTATTGGTTAAGACGGAACCAAGGGCTTCTAGCACCGCTAAAGAAACAAAATTTTCGGAAGGAATCAATTCCAAACCTTCTCGCTGACGCTTAATTTCAGCTTTGATTGCCTCAGCTACTTTAGGATCTTGTTTTTTTAGATTTAGCATAATATTTTAGGTAGTCTTGAATGACTGGTTTGATATTAGGGCCAAGATCTCTCGGTAGTTTATTGAGAGGAAACCACTTATGTTGTCTAGTATTCCGGCCGGACTTGATTTTACCCTGTCGCTTGGCTAAGTAGGTGATGGAAATAAAGACAGAATCATGACGACGGACGATTAACGGTTTAATCGATTTTATCAGCTTGACGGATATGCCCAGTTCTTCTTTAACTTCCCGTCGGCAAGTCGCTTCCAGGGATTCCCCTTTTTTAGGCTGCCCCCCGGGAAATTTCCAGAAATTATCTTTACCCGCTTTGACTAAAAGAACTTTTTCTTTTTCAATAATGACCGGACCGGAAGCAATGACGTATTTCATGAATTAATTTTAACACATAAATAAAATAGCAACAGTCTTGACACATTGTAAATAATGTTGCCTAAGTAATTTTTTTTGTCATGTAAGTATCTTGGAGCCGGTAACCTAATTTACGATAATATTGTCTGACTCCAATTCCAGAAATAACAGCAATTTGTTTTACTTTATTCTTCTTGGTGATCTTTTCTGCCTCGTGCATCAGTTTTTTACCCAAGCCAGTGTGCTGAACGGCCGCAAGCGAGGGCTTGCGGCTACCCGAGGGGTGGATAGGAATTAGCTGGCCGTAGGTGTGTAGTTCCCGGATGATAGCCGAATTATTTAAGACGGGGAAAATTGGTTGACCATCCCGAGAAGGCGGGATTCGTAATCCCGCCGGGCAGATTTTGAATCCGCCCTTCTCGTTAATATAAGAAGGAATTCTTAGGCGCAAGAAAGCATATAAAGTCTGCCGTTTTTTATCTTCATAACTTAAAAAATATTCAGTGCCGGAAGAGGCCGGGTATTTATCAACAAACAGTTTCAGATTTTTAGGATCTATTGTTTTAGTCCGAGCTTCCCGGCAACGAATACATTTACATTTTACCCCTTGTTTGTGTAATAACTGGCGCAAATTGGTAATTTTATTACCAGCCACAATACTGGAAGTGGGAATATCTCTAATTAACCGATTAATGCGGACATAGTAGGGAATAACCTGTTCTTTTATTTTGATTAGCAGATTAGCCAGTTGTTTATCGGAATATGGCTTGTGTTTACCTTTTTTCCACCATTTATAAATCAAAGCGTTTTTAGTGACTACGCAAGGATAAATTTTGAGCATGTCCGGCCGGAAGCG
>JAIWBS010000030.1:0-3153 GCA_048633705.1 Pirellulales bacterium | reverse complement strand
ACTGCCGAGTAGACAGTATCAATAGCCACCAAACCTATGTCCAAGACGTTTACCCCCTCATCAGTAATCCCATTAATCAGGGCTTTTTTAATAACTGGAGCAGCAATTCTCATGTCTGAACCGACTGTAATCTCCTGGGCATTACTCTTTCTGGCAAAAGCCCGGCCGATCAAATAAGCCCCCTTTTCGTTAAGTTGATCGGGATAAATTCCCCGGATATCGTATGATTTAAATATTTTGGGATCAAAATCTGACATTTATTTTCCTTCTTTCTGATTTCTCTTTTTTAATAATTCTCCAAAAGCCCCCAGAACCCAAACCAGACTAACTAAACTAAATAACCAGCCGATATATGAAATCCTGACTAACATTAAGTAGATAACTAAACCTAAAGCCAGAGCTCCCAATATAGAATACTGTTTACCTTTCTTTAAAAACTCCAGGATCTTTTGACCGATGAATAAGCTGACAAATATTTTGGTCAAATACAAAGCCAGTCCGTAAATAAAGCCTAGAATTATTGCCATAGGAATCCCAATTACTGTAAACAGCAACAAGATGATAATAATCGGAATGACTACCAGATAAACTGCACCCCAACCCATACACAAACCTGATTTTTTCAACATGATCTCGGTAACATTAAACAGCTTCTTTTTAAATAGAGCAAGTAAAATCAAACCGACTACTAATAACCCGAATAGTTGAACCACTTTGATAAAATAATAAAAGCTGCTGCCAAAACCAACCAGAGACTCCCAATTTATTTCATAGCCTTTACCTTGAAGAAATTTCTGCTTACTAATGTCCGCCCCTGTTTTGATTATTAATTGATTTTCCCGGGCAGCTCGGTAAGTCAATGTTCCGCCTATTTCACTATCACCGAACACAGTTAATTTACCCCTGCTACCCAATTCAACATAGGCATCACCGCCAATCTCACTATAAAGATTGGCTTGATCGGCAATACCGTCTAGGTGTCCGCCGACTAGACCTTTTACCTCAACTTTGGTACCGGCAAACAGCAGAGACCAACCGATATCAGCCTGGTCGTCAATAACTAAGTTAGCGCCAAAAATGTTCAAATTCTTGCCAACTTTAGCACTGATATTAACATTATTGCCGACCACTCGGATGTTTCCTTCAACTTGACCGGTAATTTTAATATCAGCGGCAGCGGCGATGACATCACCACCCACTCTTCCGGAAATAATCAATTCAGCGGCTGCCACAATCACATCTCCTTCCACCTGTCCGGCAATATTAATGGTTCTGGCCACCCTGACCAGATTTCGATCCACCACCTCATTGGCAGCTACTGTTATTTCCTCCTGCCACGCTCCAGCCAAGACTAATGAAGGTACTAAAATGATAGCCAGGATAATAAAAAATACAATTTTTTTCATGCTCATATTTTAATAATCTTGCTAATATCATACCACTTTTTGGGCGATTAAACAAAGGTTATAGCCCTGTTTTTCATCCGATTTTTCGGATTTTCTGGAGTAAAATATCTCCTTAATTTGAAAATTTTCCAAGCTGACCAATTCTGCCAATTCTGCCCGGCTAAAACCGTGTAAATAGCGTTTAGTTAAAACTTGTCCTTGAGGATTTTTCCAGGGCCAGAAAACGTCAGTAATAACTTGGTCCTCTTCGGCCATAATTAGTTCAGCTGGAAGTTTTTTCAATCTCGCTTGGAAATCCTTTTGTCGTAGGTTCCAAACTGTAATCATCAGATAACCAGACGGTTTTAATACCCGGAAAAATTCTTTTATTACCTGCTTCTGATAATCAACCGAGGGAGTATGATGTAAAGTAGCGATTGATAATAAAACATTAAATTGCTGATCAGGAAAAGGAATTTTTAGAATGTCAGCAACTTTAAATTTTACCTTTGTATATTTACTTTGGGCTTTTTTGATCAATTTAGGACTAATGTCTATTCCCGAATAGCTAATTCCCAATTCCTTTAAGCTTCCATACAAACGTCCGTTGCCACAACCGGCATCTAACACTTTATCTCCGGATTTGATATAATTTTTAAAGATGCTAAATTCAGACCAGTCCCGATAACGGGTACGGCTGAAATGATCAGCAATAATTTCATAGCTGTTTTTAACCTCAGTTAAAATTTTATCGGCTTGTCGTTTATCCATATGACTCAGCGGGAAATAATCGAAAAGTTAATTAAAAAAGCTGTCAGAGATAAAGTTGGTGATGAAACTCAACTTAAGCTGCTTAAGTATTATATTTCCAAAAAATACCAGGTTCCCATTATCACCAATGCTTCTATTTTACAGGTTTATCGGCAAATGCTCAAAGCCAAACAATTACCAAAGTCCGAACGCTTGGAAAAGGTATTAAAAATCAGAAGTATCAGAACCTTGTCGGGAGTAGCAGTTGTGGCTGTACTGACCAAACCCTATCCCTGTCCCGGTCGTTGTGCTTACTGTCCTACTGAAGCCAAGATACCCAAATCATATTTGTCTAACGAGCCGGCAGTGATGCGAGCGGTACTCAATCACTTTGATCCATTCAAACAAGTACGGATGAGAATAAGGGCTCTGCACCACAACGGCCATTCTACTGACAAGATTGAATTAATTGTTATTGGGGGCACTTGGTCGTACTTGCCGGATAAATATCAAAAATGGTTTATCAAGAGATGCTTTGACGCCTGTAATAATTCTATTTCCAAGACTTTAAATCAAGCTCAGCTGAAAAACGAAAAAGCTAAGCACCGGATTATCGGCCTTACTTTAGAAACCAGGCCGGATTATATTGATGCTCAGGAAATCAAAAAAATGAGAGAATATGGCTGTACTAGAGTAGAAATCGGTATCCAACACTTGGATGACAAGATTCTGGAATTGAACAGAAGAGGGCATGGTGTTAAAGAAAGCGCCAAAGCCACTCAATTATTAAAAGACGCCGGTATTAAAATCTGCTATCATCTTATGCCTAATTTACCCGGCTCTAATCCTCAGAAAGATTTTACCATGATGAAAAAAGTATTTACCGATTCCCGCTTCCGGCCGGACATGCTCAAAATTTATCCTTGCGTAGTCACTAAAAACGCTTTGATTTATAAATGGTGGAAAAAAGGTAAACACAAGCCATATTCCGATAAACAACTGGCTAATCTGCTAATCA
>JAIWBS010000029.1:0-32339 GCA_048633705.1 Pirellulales bacterium | reverse complement strand
TTTCATTTACCCAAGTCCACTTTATTGATGTTGGTATCGGCTTTAGCCGGCAGCCAGTTTATCCAAAATTGTTATAAAATTGCTGTTAGAAAAAAATACCGGTTTTATTCATTCGGTGACGCCATGTTTATTAAGTAATGCGTAATAAGTAATGCGTAATGCGAATAAATAAAGAATTCACATTACTCGTTACGCGTTACCCATTACGATTATTTAAAATTAATAAAAGTCTTCGATTTTTACACCAGTGTAATAATATTGGAGAATTTCAGCATAAGTTGATCCTTCTTCGGCCATGGCTCTGGCTCCGTAGGCGGACATACCTACCCCATGGCCGTGTAATTCGCGATCTTCACAGTGCGGATCTGGTACAGAAACCAGCCAGGGTTTAGGATCGCCCGACCAGACTTCTTCCCAGGATCTGGTTCGGCCGTCGGTGCTGGAGAAATAGGGGGTGACCACAATCTCGTCATCATAAGTAATCATTTTACCTTCGGTGGCCTCCACCATAGCGACGACTATATGGGCTCTCTCCTCAAACCCATATCCTCGATAAACCTGATCATTAGTCGCATTAACAGTAAAATTCTCATCGGCGTGTTTGGTACCAGTGTTGATATGATATTGAGCATAGGTTCGCTCAGCGATAATTAAGGCCTTATGGTATTCGACTGGATCCTCATTGCCAGATTCAGCCACCCCGCGCAAATAGAGTTCGAGTGGCAGCTCGTTTATTAACCAAGTTTTATTAGTTGTATCTGAATGGTTAATTTCCAATTTTCCTCGGTAGCGATTGTCGTTAATTTGACTGTTCCAGGCAGTGGCATTGTCAAAATTAACAATTTCGAAAATCGTTTCAACTTTGACCGGTGAAAAAATTACTGGATAGTCAGAAGTATGTGTGGCTGGGCCGGGAAGCTCTATAATATATTTGTTATCAGCAAAACTGACAGTGGTAACTTTCCCTCCAGCCAACGTGCCATAACTTTGGCCATCGCTATTGGTTATTTGGTATTGTTTGTTGGCGGTTATTTGAGTTGAGTCGTCAGTGTTATAAAGGCCGACTCTGATATCTTGTTGCTCAGGGTTGGTATTTTCCGGAGTGGTGGGATTTTTGATAGTAATTGGTATGGTCAGGTAACCACCGGGAATCCAAATCAGATTTTCAGCTACCAAGTTAAATTCTTCGAAATAAAAACCAGCTTCATCCGGTACTTGGAGGGCAAAGCGAAATAGACCAGTTTTTCCAGGTTCAACTTGATCTGTCAACATAACGCAGGGGCGATAATCAGCCGGCCAGTAATCATGTCGCAGGGCACTTTGGCGGCCAGGTGGACCAGTCACATTTAAGGCAATAAAATGATTATCGTTATTGCGCCAAGTGGCGGTTCCGGTATTTTTGAATTTCACTTCAAAGGTAAATGCCCCACCCGGAGCTATCTCGATTTCCTCAAAAGACTTAGAAATTTGTTCAGCTTGCCAGGCAGGAGGCGGTTCCAAAACAGTGATTGGTAATTTTATCTTACCGCCAGGAATCCAGATCAAATTTTCGGCCACCAGACCAAATTCAGCTGTGTAGGAACCGGGTTGGTCGGGCACGGTTAGAGCGAAACGGAAACGAGCAGTTTCATCAGGATCAACTTGCTGATTAGACATTTTGCAGGGACGGTAATCTTCAATCCAGAAATCGTGACGATAAGGGCTTTGAGTATTATTAGCCCCATCTACATTTAGAGCGATAAAATGGGTACCGTCATTGTGCCAGCTAGTTGTTCCGGTATTTTTGAAGTCAACCCAAAAAGTTAGACTTTTACCCGCGGTGATTTTTACAGTGGGAGATAGTTGATCAACCTTCTGGGCTTGCCAAAAAGGCCTTTCAGTTACAGAACTGGTAAAGGTCATGCCTAAAACTTGAGGTTCTGTTTTCTGATCAACAAACCGGCTATTTTGAGGTAGGGGTAAATATGGTCCGTAGCCGACATAGCCGATTTGAGTATGGTTAGTGATTGATTGGGTTGGCTCTAAAGCGATTACCTGCTCCTTGGTAAGAATAGTTTACACTAACCTTAATAGTCCAGCCAAAGCCATGACAATCAGGATCAAAAGACAGACTTGCAGAATCTGTAGGGCAAATAAATTTAGTCTTTTGTTTTTGGTTTTCATAGATAAAAATAGCGCCCCAAATGGACGCGTTTTTGCTATCACCCCGAATATTCAATTCTGTAGTTATATTAGCATATTTTAGCCAAAAAGTCAATCTTTAATTAAACAGAAATAGCATTTTCAAATAAGGTTAAATCTGATAAAATTGATACATTAACTAATTTCTTTTTTTATGTCATTAACCCGTAAAATCGCCCATAACACTTTGTACCAAATGATTGGCAAGGGGTTATCTACCATTTTAGGCATTTTAGCCGTGGCTTTAATGACCCGTTACTTAGGTCAGGAAGGTTATGGTCAATATATTACCGTAATTGCTTATCTGCAATTTTTTGGCATTTTGGTAGACATGGGTTTATATATTGTTTTGTTGAAGAAAATTTCTGAATCAGGGACGGATGAAACAAAAGTGATATCGAACATTTTTACCTTAAGATTGATATCAGCCATTTTTTTCTTGGGTTTAGCGCCGATCATAATTTTATTTTTCCCTTACCCGTCTATTGTAAAATGGGGAGTATTGATTACTACCTTATCAATTTTGTTCATTACTTTAAATCAGGTCTTGATAGGGGTGTTCCAAAAAAAGCTAAAGATGCATCTGGTAGCCCTGGCTGAAGTATTGGGCAAAGCAGTTTTACTGCTTTTAGTTTTTTTGGCAATAAGTCAGAAAATGAATCTCCTGGCGATCTTGGCGGCAGTGGTTTTGGGCAGTATGGTAAATTTCTTAACTACTTTGATAATGGCTCGCCGCCACGTAAAATTTCGTTTAGAATTCGATTTTTCGTATTGGAAACAGATAATGAAGGAGAGCTGGCCGATTGCCATTTCTATCGCCCTGAATTTGATTTATTTTAAAGCAGATACTATATTACTCTCCATATTTAAACCAGCAGCCGACGTGGGAATATACGGCGCCCCTTACAAGATATTGGAAGTTTTAATAACTCTGCCAGCCATGTTTGCCGGATTGGTGACTCCCTTTTTGGCTAAAGCTTATGCTGATAGGAATATAGACCGTTTTAAAAAAGTTTTAACCAAATCTTTTAATTTTATGGCCATGCTTGCCCTTCCCATGATTGTTCTAACCGCCTTTATTGCCAAGGATGTAATGGTTTTGATCGCTGGTCAGGATTTTGTGGCCTCAGGTCCGGTTTTGCGTATTCTGATAATTGCGGCTGCCTCGATTTTTGTAGGTAACTTATTTGGCAATGCGGTAGTGGCCATTGGTCAGCAAAAAAGAATGATCAAAATTTATGCCGGAGTGGCTATAATTGCCGCGATTGGTTATTTGATCTTTATTCCCCGTTTTTCCTATTTTGGAGCGGCCTGGATGACAGTTGTTTCCGAAATTCTTATTTGCTTGGGTAGTGTTTGGATGGTTTTGAAATATAGTAAGATAAAGCTGGAATTGAAAACCATGGGTAAAGCAATAGCGGCGATTGGTTTAACTGCCTTAGCTTTATTTCTATTGCCTGCTTGGCATTGGCTAATCGTTTTGATGTTAGGGTCGGCGATATATCTATTTTTTCTCTATATATTTAAAGGATTTACCAAAGAAACAGTGTTAGAGATTATTAAATTTAGACAATGATGACTAATATTCTGCTTTTAAAATTTCCTTACTCTTCTTCATTCGGCGGTGGAGAAAGGCATACTATCTCTTTGGTCAGAGGCTTACAACCGCACGGTTTTAATTTTTATTTAGCGACCAGTTGCCCAGTATTAATCAGAGAATTTAAAAAAAGAGGTTGGCATTATCAAAAAGTCTGGGCGGGTATCGAACCGGTCAGTAGAGGAAGTGTTTTAGCCTTTCCCTTTTTAGCCCCCTTTGTTTGTCTGCGGTTGGCTTGGCTGCTTTTTTATTATCGTCTCGTCAAAAAGACTAAAATTGTCTATTGCCAATCTTTGACTGAAAAATTACTGATTGGTTTAGGGGCAAAGTTGTTAGGCATGAGAGTATATTGGGTGGAACATAATTTATTAGACCGCTGGTTAACCAAAAACCCATGGAGGTTTTTATATGTTTGGCAGTCAAATTTTGTTACAATTATTCCTATTTCCCAAGCGGTTAATAAGCAACTTGCCAAATTAGGCGTGGCCGGAAAAAATACAAAAGTTATTTACCCCGGAGTTGATTTGGGAAAATTTGATATAATTAGACGAAATTTTCAAAAGAAATTTCAGGAAAAATTTATAATAGGAACCATTTCTCGATTGGAGAAAGAAAAAGGAATTGAATATTTACTACAGGCTGTAAAACTAGCCCTTCCTTTGATTCCAAATTTATCCTTGGTAATAGTCGGTGATGGCAGCCTAAAACATAATTTAGAATGGTTGGCCAAAAAACTGGAGATTGATCATCTTACCCAATTTGTGGGATTCCAAAAAGCGATTGCCAAGTGGTATCCACTTTTTGACCTATTTGTTTTACCTTCGGCTATACGAGAATCTTTTGGTATTGTCCTGGTAGAAGCCCTATCCTTTGAGGTGCCTGTGATTGCTTCGCAAATTGGAGGAGTAGGAGAAATTGTTGAAGACACTAAAACCGGGTATTTGATTCAGCCCAGAGACCACAAGGCCTTAAGTGAGAAGATAATCCACGTTTATAAAAATTATCGATTAGCCGAAGAGACAGCCAGAAACGGTCGCAAAAAATCAGAGAAATTATTCAGCCTAGATACCATGATTGAGGAGCATTATAAATTATTTTTTCGTCAAATAAAGAAATAATGGATAATAATTCTAAAAAGTATAATAACTGGCTTTTCTTGATTGCAACTCTTTTGGTTATCTTATTGGGTTTTATGTCTACCGTGTCTCGGAGTTTTTTGATAGTAGGTGGCTTAGTGGCCTTGGTTTTAATTTGGCAAATATTCAAGAAACCGTTTTTGGGAATTTTATTAATAGCCTTTTTCTTGCCCCTTGAACGTCTAGGAGCTTACGAGACTGATTGGGGCACTTTGAGATTATCGCAAGTTTTTTTGGCAGTTACTTTAATCGCCTGGCTTTGGCAGATGTTAGTCAGAAAGAAAATAGTTTTTAAGCAGTTTCCCATTTTACTTCCCCTGACCGTATTTATACTGGTGAATATTGTCGGCTTGATTTGGGCCGAAAACTTGTTGCGTTCATTTTTTGTTTTAGCTGTTACCGCTTTCACCGCCTTGTCTGCTTGGCTGGTAACAAATCTAGTAACAGATAAAGCAAAATTGAAAAAGATAATTATTATTATTTTAGTCAGCTCCACTCTGGTCAGTATTTTTGGTTTGTACCAATTTATGGGAGATATGATGGGATTACCTCATACCATAACTGGTTTGAGACAGCATTATACCAAAGATGTTTTGGGTTTTACCAGGATTCAATCAACTGCCCTAGAACCGCTGTATTTTGCCAATTATTTACTGATTCCTTTGTCGGTTATTTATGCGTTATTTTTAAGTCGTTTTTGGCAGACTAAAAAGTGGTTGATGGTGATTCTGATTTTGCTTTTAGGTATAAATTTATTCTTAACTATCTCCAGAGGCGGTTATCTGGCTCTCCTGGCCGCCTTTTTAGTTATTACCTTTTTGTATTTCCGTAATTTTTTTACTTGGAAGAAAATTGTTCTGTTTATAGTTATTGTATTGGTTTTGTATTATTTGGGAGTACAGTTTTTACAAATCGGCGGCGGTGCCTTAAACTGGGAAACCTTTACCCGGCACGTTAGCGGAGTGTTCAGCGGCCCTTCATTTGTAGAAAGGATAGACACTTTTGAAAAAGCTTACCAGGCCTTTGTTGACAATCCGATTTTTGGTATCGGGCCAGGCTCTTTTGGTCCGTATGTGGCCACTTTTACCCATATTATGCCGGAGGGGGGCTGGCAGATAGTAAATAATGAATTCTTGGAATTATTAACTGAAACCGGTTTATTGGGGTTTTTATCCGTACTGGTTATTTTAGTAATTATTTTTGTTAGATCAATTAAAGCCATCAAAAAGACTAAGGACAATTTTCTCAAAGCGATCATTATTGGTTTATTGGGCGCCTTTATTGGAGTGGTGGTTCAATACCAGACTTTTTCTACTTTTTATATCATGCATGTCTGGTTTTTATTTGGCCTGATAATCGCTTGTCAAAATATAATTTTGAGACGAGATGAAAAAACTAATTGAATTTATTAAAATAAACAAGAATGACTAGTCAAATACTATTATTACTAATCTTCTCGCTTTGTTACGGTTTTATTGCCTTCAGGCGGACTGTTTGGGCGGTTGGCATTGTTATTTTACTATTACCGGCATATTTAATTCGTTATTCCAACGACATTTTCCCTTTTACTTTGTTGGAGGTAATGATTTTGTTGTTATTTTTAATCTGGCTATTTAAGACTATAAAAAATAAAGAAAAAATAGTTTGGCCTAATTGGTTATTGATTTCCATTTTCTTGTTGGCTGCTTCTGTTTCTACTTTTTTTTCTCCAGATACGAAATCAGCCCTGGGGATATTAAAAGCCTACTTTTTTGAACCGGCCTTATTCTATCTGGTGTTTGTTAATGTAATAAGGGAAAAAAGACAGTTGAAAATAATTGGCTGGGCCCTGGGTCTTTTGGTTGTCTGGCTGTCAATTTATGGAATTGTTCAATATTTTACCGGAGTGGGCATTCCGGAGCCTTGGCAAGTTGAAGAAACTCGCCGAATCGTTTCAGTTTATCAGTACCCTAATGCCCTGGGCTTGATTATTGCCCCTGTCATTGCTTTTTTTATTGCCTTGATAGCCAGGGTCAAATTTTTCACCCGCCAAACTTTTTGGTGGGGTTTTATTATAATTCTGTTGGGCTGTTTTTCTTTGTTGACTTCCGTTTCCCAGGGAGCCTGGTTGGGTTTGGGCCTGGCTATGGTTTTTTTAAGCTTCTTTTTATTCCCTTGGAAAAAAGTATTGCTATTTTGGTTATTATTAATTATTTTTGTCTTTGCCGTTCCCCAGACCAAAGATTACATTATGCCCCTTGTTACTTTGACCGATGTTTCTGGTGATGTCCGTAAAGTGATGTGGCAAGGCACCTGGAATTTATTAAAAGACAGACCGATTTTAGGATCGGGCTTAGCTGGTTTTTCTCATTACTACGAGCAGTACCGGTTGATAAAACACACGGAATTTTTATTATATCCGCATAATGTCATTTTGAATTTCTGGGTAGAATTAGGTTTGTTCGGTTTGATTGTATTTGTTGGGTTAATGATTAAGTTTTTTCGCCAAGGTTATCAGCTGTTAAAAACCAAAAATACGGAATTCAACTGGGCAATCGCTATAATGACAGCCATGGTTTGTTTATTAGGCCATGGCATAGTAGACGTTCCTTACTTTAAAAATGATTTAGCTGTTTTGTTTTGGGTGTTTTTTGGTATGATGGTCGTAGTCTTCAAGTGGCATCAAAAGCCTTTGCCTCATTAAGTTTGGAAGCTCATACTAGAAAGTATGAGCTCCGTAGGGAATACGTAGAGCAGGCTTTCTAGCCTGCTCTATTTGTTATATAATCAAACCGTGATCTTTGGGCTAGAGGGAAGATTCCAAACAACCCAGTATTCAGGCTCCAGACAGGAGGTTTAGTGATGGTCACACAATGTGAAAACCCGTTGTTGGATGAGCCTTTGGTCGACCGGATAATCCGGGGAGATTGTGACCCTGCCGAGCTTATCAGAGAACGTGACAGACGCTATGGCAGACCCAACTTCATCAGCAATGTCTTGTTGCCGCTCTTGGACCTCTTGTTTACTCCACGCGCGTCAGGGCAGGCGGTTGCCCTTACTGGCAATGATCCAGATTCAGGTCTAGAAGACGATGATGAAGATGGTTCTCCACAAGGAGGGCCAATAGGCGGTGGTTGAGCCTAAAATGTGTACCTTGTCTTGGTCTTTTTGCCGCACAGAACAAGGTTTCTGTGCGGTTTTTCTATTAAGTAGCCGAAGCGTGGAAGCTTCGGCTACGAGGATAATTGTAACTTCAGAAGGATTAAAACCTTTACAAAAAACCAAAAATACGCTATAATGTATACAGTAAAACAAAAATAAAAATGAAAAAAGCACTTAGCCAATTTAGGTTATTTTTGGTAATTTTTACCGCTATTGTATTAGCGGTTTTTTTATGCCCAAAGTTCGTCTATTCTGCTTCAGACGATTTGGTAATTATTTCCCGTCTTGAATGGAAAGCTGATAGTGATTACCTTTTAGATTCAGAAAGAGAAACAATTTGGCCGGTTCAGTATCAGAGACCCAAAAAGTTTATTATCCATCATACAGCCGGTTCTAATGGAGGGAATGACCCTAAAGCGACAATTAGAGCTATTTATTACTATCATGCCCAAATTCTGGGTTGGGGCGACATCGGCTATAATTATCTAATTGATGGTGAGGGTAATATTTACCAAGGCAGAAAAGGCGGGGATGGGGCAATTGGCGCCCATGCTTATAGAGACTCAAGATGTAACGTAATTCGTTTTGGCGGGGAAGATGAAGGTTTTGATTTTAATGCGGGAACAATAGGGATAGCTCTACTGGGTAATTATGAAGAAAATTCACCCGGTCAGAAAGCCTTAGTCGCTCTGGTTAATTTGATTGCCCATAAAGCCGTCGATTTTGGGATTAGCCCGAAAGGTCAAAGTGATTTTCAAGATTTGGAGGATTTGCCTAATATTATTGGTCATCAAGATGTTGACTGCACCTTGTGCCCTGGTGAGAATTTAGAAGCCAAGTTAGAAAGCATAAGATCAGATGTTCAAGTGAAATACACCAGACTAAAAGATACCGGCGCATCTTTTGTGCCAGTGGTAAAAGCCAAGCTGATCGAACAAAGTGCCACAGAGTTGGAGTTAAGGACTGGTCAAACAGCCACGATTTGGGCTGATTATAAAAATACCGGCAATTTCACTTGGCGAAGATATTTTGAAGATACGGTTTATTTAGTTTCGGCAAATTATGATAAAAACAGCCTTCTCCAGCTTTCTTCAATCGGCGAAAACCAGGTTGACTTTGAAGAAGGCAATATCGCCCCTCAAGAAACCGGCCGAGTTTCCTTTACAATCAAAGCACCTATTGATCAGTTGTTGGCTACCGAAACTTTTTATTTGGTCTATGATGGTGAAGAGATTCCCGGTTCCCGTTTTACGGTAGAAGTTGAAGTGGTTGGTTTGGAATATGCCGCTGATTTATCTATGGACGATATATTGCCGGCTAGTTTTGTGGGAGCCAAGATTAGAACAACTTTTCGTTTTGTTAATAAAGGTGTCAAAACTTGGACCAAAGAGAACAGTTATTTAAATATCTATGATCTTAACCTGAATCCTTCTGCCTACCGTGATTCGTCTTGGGTTACTCAAGATGGGGAAATTAGGCAAGTTGAGGATAGTGTTAAAAATGGTGAAACAGCTACTTTTGTTTTTTATCTCAAATCACCCAGCAGCCCGGGTCTTTATAAACAAATTTTCAAACTATTTTGTGAAGGTGAGGAAATTATCAACGGTAGGGTAAATTTTATTACCAGAGTGGATTCTCATTATCAAGCGGAGTTGATCGAACATAACATCCCTCCTGCCATCTTATCAATCTGGAAGCCTAAAGCCACAATAAAATTCAAAAACACCGGAATAGCTACTTGGGATCAGAATTTACGGCTTAACGTTTATGATTTAAGTTATCAACCAAGCAGATTTGTCGATAACAGCTGGCCCAGTTCTAGCGGCCAGTTTAGGTTAAAAGAATCAACGGTGGCCCCTGGGGAAACGGGTACTTTCGAATTTGTTTATCGCAACCGCCAAACTGGTATCTATAAACAGATTTTCCGTCTAGAATCAACTAGTAGAAATATAACTATCCAAAATGGCAATTTTAGTCTGATTACCCGGGTGGATTAAGTCAGATTAACAACAAAAAAACTCGAGACGGTTTCTCGGGTTTTTTATGTGTAAAAAATTATCAAAAAAATTTTCTGGTGGACCCTATCCCGCGGACGCGGGATCACCTCCTACATGTTCCGATAGCCTCTGGTGGACCTTACCGGGATCGAACCGGTCACCTCCTGCATGCAAAGCAGGCGCTCTACCAAATGAGCTAAAGGCCCACCAGAGGCTATCGTGGATTCTCGATGCGCACTGCCGTAATTTTATTATGTACATCGGGACAAGACAGGTGCTCTACTAAATGAGCTAAGGGCCCTCTTATTGACCAGTGGATGAAAATATTTTTCTAACTATTGGGCCGAACCAACCACCCATAAATATAAAGCCAAGGAGTATTAAGCCAAGGCCAATCCACTTAGTAAAAGTTCTTGAGCCTCCCCACATGCCCAGATGTTCCTCGGCCCATTCATTGCTGCCGAACATTCTCAAGATGCTTTGAGTACCGACTATCAACCAAATTCCACCTAAGATACAAAGGATTCCATAAACATAGTTCATTTTAATAGAAATTAATTATATGGTGGTGGGCGGTGAGGGAATCGAACCCCCGACCTCTTCGGTGTAAACGAAGCGCTCTAGCCAGCTGAGCTAACCGCCCAATAAATAAACAAAATAATGCCCAGGGCGGGACTTGAACCCGCACGCTCTAATAGAGCCAAGCTCCTCAAGCTTGTGTGTATACCAAATTCCACCACCTGGGCATACTTTCTGCCCTATTATTGTTTCGGCAAATTCAGCGGGCAAGTATACCGGCCTCAACTTGGCGTCTCGGCAAGATGGACCAATTCCGCCACGCCCCGCCTATTTTGCCTTTTTTTCCTTTAACTTTTTTTTGTAGGTGCGTAGGTAATATAATTTAGATTTACGGGTATTGGCAGTTTTGACCAATTCGATTTTTGAGATTGTTGGAGAATGAAGGGGAAATATTTTTTCGACGCCAATCCCTTTAGAAATTTTCCTAACCATAATAGTTGCTCCTGGTTGGACGCCTCCCTTGTGAGCCAAAATTATGCCTTCAAAAATCTGAATTCTTTCTTTATCTCCTTCTTTGATTTTTTGATGCACTCGGACCGTTTGGCCGGACCTGAGTGCTTTGATTTTCTCTTTATCCATAATTTTTGGTTAACTTGATAATCTTAATTTTATTTTAGCAAAAAGTCAAGGTTATTCCAATTGATCTAAATAGCTTCTTAATTCCTGTGGAAGATCAATGGTAAACTGCTGCCATTTATTATTAATGTCAGAAAATCCCAAATGGTAGGCGTGTAGAAATATTCTGGATAAATCTGATTTTACCCCTTTCGTCTTATACAGCTTATCTCCAACAATAGAATGGCCGATACCTTTGAAATGCACTCTAATTTGGTGGGTACGACCGGTTTTAATTTCAATATCGACAAAAGAGTATTTACTGATTTTTTTTATTACTTTATAAAGGGTGATGGCTGCTTTACCGCTTTGGTCATGTTTAATCTTAATTTTACCTGGTTCTGTTTTTGAGCGTCCAACCGAAAGCGTTATTTCACCTTTGTTTTGATCCAGGGTGCCGAAAACTAAAGCAAAATACTTTTTTTTAACTCGACGATTTTGAAACTGCTCTTTTAAATGTTGGAACATTCTGGAATTTTTGGCGATTACCATTAAACCTGAAACGTCTTGGTCTAATCGATGAACAATCCCGGGACGCAAGCGATTCTCTCCGACATCGGCTATGGCCGGGTATTTAGCCAATAACCAATCAACCAAAGTATTGGCCTTTTGGTGAACATTGGGGTGGACAATTAAGCCCGATGGTTTAATTAATACCAAAAAGTCATTAGTTTCCCTGATAATTTTTGGGTCAATTTTATCCGGCATAAGTTATAAAAAAATGCTCAAAAGGAGCAATAATAAATGGTGGAAGCGACCCCGCCTCTGGCGGGGTGACCTCTTGTTTGACCCGTGTGATTTTGGGATAGTGGTGGGTGATGTCCCGCCTTGGCGGGACGACCTCTACATGGTGGGAGCGAGAGGAGTTGAACCTCTGACCTTTTGCGTGTCGAGCAAACGCTCTAACCAACTGAGCTACGCCCCCGAAAAATGTGGTCTGGTGCGCGTAGATGGACTTGAACCATCGACCCCCACTTTATAAGAGTGGTGCTCTAACCACTGAGCTATACGCGCTAGAAATCATAAAAATCTAAAAACAATCACTGACTTCAGTGTTTTTACTTTACGGTATCGGAAAAGTGATGTCAATAAGTTATTTTACTTTAATGGGGGCAAATAATCTGGCCAATTTACTCAACACTTTGCCTTCAGTTAATTTTAGGAATAACATTGTCCAAGAGGAGAATTGGAATACCGCCAAGGCCGATCCCATCAGAACTAGTCCAACAAAGATTATGGCGCTAACGAACACACTGATAAAAGTTCCGCCCATTGAACCGGCGACGGTGACGAAGAAAGATGACAATAGAAGAAGGGGGAGTGAAATCAAGACAGAGGCGACCAGAAAAGCCAGGCCAACCAGAATATTGATCAGAAAAATGACAACCGACATTTCTAAGCTAATCAACCAATTTTTGACAAACAAGCGCCAACCCTCTTTCATGGCTTTGCCAATTTTCATCCCCTTTATCACCACAAAAGAAATTGCGTATTTGGCAATGAAAGCGATAATGAAACTGATTGGCACAAAGATTAGAAAAGAAACGGTCATGTAAGTGGCGACGATTCTCCAAGAAGCGTCTGCTGATTTTAGATAGAAATAGAGAAGGGGGCCTCCAATTACAGCATAAAGACCGTAGATAATTAAGCGAGAAATCAGGGTGATTAAAAAGACTGGTTTAAAAAACTTTCTCCCCACTCGGAAACTTTCGTCAAATCCCACCAATTCTCCTTTTTGCTGTTTGTACACCTTGTTGATAATGGCAGATTGGGAGATAACAATTAACCAGATAAATAAGAGAAAAATCAGAATTATGAGAATAGAATTGATAATAGCAATTGGAGTGCCGGTGCTAAAATACTGCGAGAAGAAGTTGAATAGTTCTTCCAAACGACCCGCCTTATAGAGTTCCTTGAGAAAAGATAGATTATTTGATACTTCCGGAAAACTGGTGATGTTGTTGTAGACAATTTCCACCTCTCCTCCATTTCCCAAAATGGCGGCAAAAGCACCAAAAAACCACAAAAATTTGTAGCGACGGGTAATTTCCCAAGCTTTTTGCAAAATCGGTCGATAGATTTTCATATTTCCCCCAATTTATTAATAAAATAAAGAATCAATAAGTTTAGGTTGTGGCTTTAAACAGGGCGTTAAATTCTTCTTGTTCAATAGATTCCTTTTTAATAAGAGTATCAGCTATCTTTTTCAGCATCGGTTTAGCCCTAATGATTATATTCTTAGCTTTTTTGTAAGCATTGTCAATAAAGCTGGAAACTTCGCTGTCGATCTGTTGAGCTACTTTATCTGAATAATCGCGCTCTTCATGAATCTCTCGGCCCAGAAAGATTAGCTCTTCTCTTTCACCAAAAGTACGTGGTCCCAATTTTTCACTCATTCCAAACTCAGTGACCATGCGGCGGGCCAATTTGGTTGCTTCTCTGATGTCGTTGGTGGCACCAGTTGTCACTTCATTAAATATCTCTTTTTCCGCAACTTGACCAGCCATTAATACAGCCAATTCTTCCAAGAATTCAGTTTTTGTTTTCAGATATTTATCCCGTTTTGGTAACTTTAGAGTATAGCCAGCAGCATTGCCTCGAGATATTATGGAAACTTTTCTAACCGGGTCAGTATTGGGTAATTGGTGGGCCACTAAGGCGTGGCCGGCTTCGTGCCAGGCAGTTATTTCTTTTTCTTTTTTGGACAGTAATTTTGATTTGCGCTCGGGTCCCAACAAAACTTTTTCGATACTTTCTAAACATTCAGACATACCAATATATTTTTTGTTACGCCTAGCCGATAAAATTGCTGCTTCGTTGAGCAGGTTGGCTAAATCAGCCCCGGTAAAACCAGGAGTTCTTTCTGCCAAACTTCTTATGTTAACATCTTTGCCTAATGGCTTTTCTTTGATATGGACTTTTAGGATTCCTTCTCGGTCATCAATATCAGGAAGGTCCAAAGTTACCCGGCGGTCAAAGCGGCCAGGACGCAAGAGGGCCTTGTCTAAAATATCTGGTCGGTTAGTGGCTGCTATTACTATAACCCTGGTGTCAGTGTCAAAGCCGTCTAATTCAACCAGTATCTGATTGAGCGTTTGTTCACGTTCGTCATGAGAACCGCCTAGGCCGGCACCCCTTTGTCTGCCGACTGCGTCGATTTCGTCAATGAAAACAATACAAGGGGTATTCTTTTTAGCATTTTTGAATAAATCACGGACCCGAGAAGCCCCTACTCCAACAAACATTTCAACGAATTCAGAACCGGAAATGTGAAAAAAGGGAACATTGGCCTCACCGGCTACAGCCCGAGCCAGTAAAGTTTTGCCGGTTCCTGGTGCCCCGATCAACATAACCCCTTTGGGAATTTTAGCGCCCAAGGAAATGAATTTTTTAGGGTACTTTAAAAAATCGACTACCTCTTTCAATTCTTCTTTGGCTTCTTTTACACCGGCTACATCTTTGAAAGTTACTTTATTTTTATCTTTGGCTGTAGTTTCCCTGGCCCGTGATTTGCCGAATGACATAGCCCTTTTATTAGTGCCCTGGACTTGACGGAACATAAAGAAAATAATTGCACCAATCAGTAAGAAGGGAATTAGAAAAGGCAAAATAGAGCCTAGCCAAAAGGCAGCGCCGGTATTGGTTTCTACAGCGATACTGACACCTTTAATCTTGGCCGGGTCGACTTGGTAATTTTTTAAAAGGGTAGATAAAGATTCATTTGGTTCTTTGCGAGTGATTTGTTCTTGACCACTTTTTAGGACAATATTAATCTCATCTCCCTTGACCGTAATTCCTTCTACTTCCTCGTTTTCGATTTGTTCAACTAATTGACCTAGGCTAATACTGGTTGGTTCATCCCAGGAAGTGGAATAGGCGCTGAGTATACCAGCCAACACCAAAAAAATCAGAAAAAAGATAATGAAATTTTTAAAGACGTTTTTCATAATGTCTCTGTAAAAACAGCTTAATTATAACTAAGATATGGCAAATCGACAATGAGGTTACGCTGTTGATTTTTTTTCTTTAACTTCAGCTGGTTTTTCTTCTTTTTTCGCTTCAGATTTTTTTTCAGACTTTACTTCGGACTTCTCTTCTTCTTTCTCTTCAACTGGTTTGGCTGGTTTTTCGGCTTCTTCCTTTTTTTCTTCTTTTCCGCCAGAGACGGACTTTTCTTTTTCCCCTGATTTTGTCTCTTCTTTATCAGAGATAGTATTTGCCTCTGACCTCTTTTTTTGTAAAGCTTTTAAAGACAGACCTAATCGATGATTATTAGGCTCTATTGATAAGATTTTGAAGTTATGGCTTGTTCCCACTTTAACGATTTCTGAAGGGTCGGATATTTTATGGTGGGCCAGTTCAGAAATATGGGCAAGGCCGTGGATGTCTTTATCTAACTCAATAAAGGCGCCAAAAGGATTTATTTTCAAAACAGTGCCTTTGACTGTTTGTCCGACCTTGTATTTTTCAACTGATTTTTTCCAGGGGTCGTCCTTCAGTTTCTTGATAGAAAGAGAAACTCGGCCATCGTCGATACTAATAATTTCGGCTTTTACTTTTTGACCAACTTTGACAATGTCTTTAGGATTTTCAATTCTTTGCCAGGCTAATTCTGAGATGTGAATTAGGCCTTCCAATCTATCACCGAATTCGATAAAGGCGCCAAAGTCGACTACTCCGGAAATTTGACCTTCAACTTTATCGCCAAGTTTGTATTTTTCCAATACCTTGCTTTGTTCTTCTTCATGGGCGGCCTTTTCAGAAACAATCAGCTTGTTTTCTGATTCGGACAGGTCGATCAGGCGGACTTTGAATTTTTGATTAACGAATTTAGCTAGTATTTCTAATATTTTATTTTTATCTCCACCTTCTACTCTAGGATAATGTTCAGTAGTTAGTTGAGATACCGGTAGAAACCCTTCGATTCTTTTCACTCTGACCATTAGCCCGCCCTTATTAGCGTCAGTCACTTTAGCTTCTACAATTTTTTTGTCTTTATACAATTGTTCTAATTCATCCCAGGCTTTTTGATGTCCAGCTGAGCGAAAAGATAGCTCCATTTGACGATTTTCATTTTCCAGTTCAAAAACAGTAGCTTGAGCTTTATCACCGATTGAAAGATCAGAACACTCACCTGATTCATCGATTAATTCATTTCCCCTGATTACTCCGGTGCCCAACCCCTCGATGTCTAAATGAACCTCTGATTTGGAAACAGAAATTACTGTACCTTCAATTAAATCCCCAACTTTGGGGATATTATAAGACTCATATTCAGCCAGCAGTTTTTCCATTTTACTTTCTGATGTGGTCTCAGTTTTAGGGCTGGCCTTGGTTTTAGTTGTCATAATTAATTATTAGATAGTTAGCCCACTTATTTGCAGTAAGCCCTGTCGTTTGTAGCGACAGATGGATTAGATGTATAAGCAGTATAGATAATAATTGATTTTTTGGCAAGGGTTTTAGTTGACTTTCAGCTGTTTTTTTGCTAAAATTAGGGAAGAATAAAAAAATATATGGCCAAGACACCCGCTTTTACTCCTCCTAAAGATATGGGAGGCAAATTATTTACCAAGACCCTAGGTGGCATGTTTAAGATGGAAAATAAGGGCCCCGCTGATATCTTAAAAAATACTAAATTTCGAAAAATTGCTAAAGCGACCGGACATTACGATTATTTAAAAGAAAAAGCAGCATCTGATGTAGCCAGAATTCCTGCAAAAAGAGCTGAAAAAATTATTAGAGCTTTTCAAGAAGCAGCCAGAGGAGAAGATCGCCCCAAAGGTTTAAAAATTGATGTTAAGAATGTTCACCACCGAACAGCCCGTGGCGTTTATACTGAGGGTGCCAAAAGATTTAGAGATAGATTAAGAGCTGAAAGAAAACAAGAGGTGGGGAGAGAAAAGGAGGCTGAATTATACGCTTTTGAGCAAAGTCGATACGGAACCAGCATACCTGGCCGAAGGGGCAGAGCTAAAGAGAGGCGGAGCGGAGCGTCTGAAAAAGCCAAAGCATTTAGGGCTCCGGGCAGCCAACGTCAGCAAGCCCAACAAAGAATAAGCGAAATTACCAAACAAACAGAACAAAATCAGAATAATGAAATCCGAACATCGGCTTTGGAGGGAGATAAAGGCCGCACTTCTTCTTTGGAAGGTCAGTCTCCTGGGAACCAAGAACAGTCATTTCCAGAAGGCAATGAGCCTGAAGTACATCGCAGCATTGAAGTGCCTTCAGAAGAAAAAACTCCTGAAAAAAGATCTCAAGGATCAGCTTCGGAAACCCCACAACCGGTTCAATCGGAAGAACCAGATATTGACGAGAATCTCCCCTTCTAATAACCCTAAAAAATGGCTAAGAATAGCTATTTTTTTGTCCCAAAAAGAACTTTACTTTTGCCATAAAACATGCTAAGCTTGAAGCAGAAAAAATTAATGATTGCAGATGAATATTTATTGGTTAGGACACTCCTGTTTTAAAATCGAAGGAAGCAAGGTAGTGGTAGTAACAGACCCCTACGAAAAGAAGAAAGTCGGATTTCGGCTGCCAAAAGTGACAGCAGACATTGTGACAATCAGTCATGATCATTTAGATCATAACGCGGCCAAAGAAGTTAACGGCAATCCTCAAATTATAAAAAGACCCGGTGAATATGAAATAAAGGGAGCTTTTGTTTGGGGTATACCAACTTATCATGACGAGAAAGAGGGAAAAGATCGGGGTACCAATTTAATATTTTTATTTAATATCGACGGTTTGAAAATCGCTCACCTGGGAGATTTGGGCCACAAATTGTCTGACGATCAGTTGGATCGTTTGGGTGAAGTAGATATATTAATGATTCCAGTTGGCGGAGTTTATACCATAGACGCCAAAGTTGCCAGCCAGGTAATTAGTCAGATTGAGCCACGGATTGTTATCCCTATGCATTACAAAGTTCCTGGATTAAAAGTGGAAGTTCAAGGGCTTAAAAAATTTGCTTTAGAGATGGGGTTAAAAGAGAATAATTTTCAAGATAAATTAAAAGTGACCAAGAAGGATTTGCCGCAAGAAGAAACCCAAGTGGTATTGTTAAGATCATAATTATGCCCAATCCCCAAAAAGGTAAGAAAGAAGCCAAAATCCCCGTTCGCATTATTGCTAAAAGCGAGGTAACGGTAGAGGATGCCAAAGACGAGAAATTTAAACCGACCAAAACTGAACCTGACAAAAAAAAGGGCAAAACAGCTAACCGTAAATTGGCGGCAAAAAAAAGACAGCCTAAATCTCTCGGTACCAGTAAACAAAAGAAACAGTTATTTGTTTGGGTGACAGTGATGGTAGTGTTAATCTTTACCGGCTGGCTTTTTTACTTTAAAGGGATGATTATCAGATCAGGCCCCGATATTACTCTTTTGCAAGAAGCAGGTCAGAAATTAACCAATGTTTTTCAAGGAGCCGGTCAAGTTTTTTCCAATATTCAAAATGTAGATAATATCGAATCTTCATCCGAGCAAAATTTAGAAGAGGTCGAGAAAAGAGTCTTTCCTCAGTTTGTAGAAAAAGATTAAACAATATGGCTAGTCAAAAGAAAAAACCTATAAAACTAAAGCCGAAAACCGAAACAACTGACCAAAAACCAGTTACAACAGGTAGAGTCGAGCCACAACCTATAGTAGAGGAAATGAAGACGTCCTATCTGGATTATGCCATGTCGGTGATTGTAGCTAGAGCCCTGCCAGATGTACGTGATGGTTTAAAACCGGTACACCGCAGAATTCTTTACGCTATGTGGCAAATGGGATTGCGTTCCGGTGCCAAGCACAGGAAATCAGCCGCAGTGGTCGGTGAAGTTTTAGGCAAATATCATCCCCATGGCGACATGGCGGTTTACGATTCCATGGTCAGAATGGCCCAGGATTTTTCTTTGCGCTATCCTTTGATTAACGGTCAGGGAAATTTTGGTTCGATGGACGGTGATAACGCAGCGGCCATGCGTTATACCGAAGCCAAATTGCAACGGATATCAGAAGAAGCTCTCCATGATATCGAGAGAGATACGGTTGATTTTCTTCCCAACTATGATGGGACTCAAAAAGAACCGCTGGTTTTACCTTCCAAGCTGCCCCAACTGTTGTTAAACGGTACAGTCGGTATTGCAGTGGGTATGGCTACTGCCGTCCCTCCTCATAATTTGAGCGAATTAGTTGATGGAATCATTCATTTGATAGATAACCCAGAAGCAAACGTTGAAGATTTGATGCAGTTTATCAAAGGACCTGATTTTCCCACTGGAGGAGAAATTTTTGATATTGCTGAAATTAAACAAGCATACGCTACCGGCAAGGGACGAATTGTGATGAGAGGCAAAGCCGAGATTATTGAAGCCAAAACCGGTTTTTATCAGATAATTATCAACGAAATTCCCTATCAAGTTAATAAGGCAAATTTAATCAGCAAAATAGCTGATTTGATCCAGGAAAAAAGATTAGTCGGCATCAGGGACATTCGCGACGAATCATCCAAGGGAGAAGTGCGGATTGTTATTGATTTAAAAAAGGAGGCCTACCCTAATAAGATTTTAAACCGCCTGTATTCCCATACTCAGCTCCAAGACAATTTTCACATGAACATGTTGGCTTTGGTTGAGGGGGTTCAGCCTCGGGTGCTGACTTTAAAGAGTGTCTTGGAAGAGTTTATCAAACACCGTCAGGTAGTGGTGCGGCGGCGCACTGAGTTTGATCTTAGAAAAGCCGAAGAAAGAGCACATGTGTTAAAAGGGTTAAAAAAGGCGCTGGATCAATTGGATCTAGTTATTAAGACAATCAGGAGATCAAAAGATAAGGATGATGCTAAAAAGAACTTGATGAAAAAATTTAAATTTACAGAAATTCAAACCGTAGCTATTCTGGAAATGAGATTACATCAATTGGCTAACCTGGAAAGAAAAAAAATCGAGGATGAATTAAAAGAAAAACTGCAATTGATTAAAAACCTGAAATTAGTTTTGTCGTCTCCCAAAAGGATATTGAAAGTGATTAAAGATGAAATGGGTGCCTTGAAAGAAAAATTTGGAGATGATAGAAGGACAACCGTCAATCAACAGCCGATTGGCAAATTTACCCAGGAAGATTTAATCCCCAAGGAACCAACGATTGTGGTGGTCACCAAGGATGGTTATGTAAAGAGAGCGACTCCTGAAACTTTCCGTACCCAAAAACGAGGAGGTAAGGGAGTAATTGGTTTAACTACCAAAGAGACGGATACGGTCGAACAATTTTTCTCCACCAATACTCACGCCGACTTACTTTTCTTTACTACAGCCGGCCGGGTTTTTCAGTTAAAAGCTTACGATATCCCGGTTGCTTCCAGAACGGCCAAGGGCCAGGCTATTGTAAATTTTCTGCAGTTGGGCCCGGATGAGAAAATTTCCGCAGTTCATGATTTAACTGATTTGATCAAAGGAAGATGTAAGTATCTGGTAATGGTGACAGAAAAAGGTGTTATTAAAAAAGTGGATATCGCTAGTTTCCAAAAAGTGAGAAAGTCTGGTCTAATTGCCATTCGCCTGAAAAAAGATGATCTATTGCAATGGGTAAAAGCCTCATCTGGCAAAGACGAGATAATCCTCTGTACTCAAAATGGTCAATCAATCCGTTTTGCCGAAAAACAAATAAGGGTGATGGGACGAAACGCCACTGGTGTTAAGGGGATAAGGTTGAAAAAAGATGATCAGGTGGTTAGTATGGATGTGATCGAAAAAGATAATCAGTATAACCAGTTGCAGTTTCTAGTTGTGATGGCCAATGGTTTTGGTAAAAGAACTTCCCTGCGGTTTTATCGATTGCAAAGCCGAGCTGGTTCTGGTATCAAGACGGCCAAAATTACTCCCAAAACTGGTCATATTATCTGGGGTAGAATTATGAACCCAAAAGTTGAAGAAAAGGATTTAATAATTATTTCCAAAAAAGGTCAGGTGATACGCCTGCCCCTTAAATCGGTTTCCACTTCGGGTCGAGCCACCCAGGGGGTGAGATTGATGCGTTTTTCCGATAAGTCTGATCAAGTGGCCTCCGTGACATTAATCTAGATTACTTATATAATTTAAGAAGATATGGGAGTACCATCTAAAAAATCAACTCGTCATTGCAAGAAGTCCAGAGCTTCTCATTTTGCTTTGAAAAAACTCGCTTTAACCAAATGCAGCAATTGTAATAAAATGATCCCTCCTCATCGAGTTTGCCCCTTTTGTGGCCATTATAAAGGTCAGGAAGTATTCAAAGTTTTGACTAAAGAAGAGAAGAAAAAGGCCAAGGACGCTAAAGCCAAAGCCAAGACTGAAAAAAGGAAATAATTAAGTAATAGTACTTTAATATGTCCAATCGTCACCTCGCCCGTACTATTGCCATGCAAAGTCTGTATCAGTGGGATTTCAGCAAAGGGAAGGAAGACCTTAAAGAAATTGTTGCACATAATTTGCAGGAGTTTGCTCCGGATTTTGATGATGAGAATTTTTCGGATAATTTGGTATTAGGCGTTCAAAAAAATATCAAAGAGATAAACCGGTTGATTACCAAATATGCACCAGAGTGGCCGATTGAGCAAATTACCGTTGTTGACAGAAATGTTCTTCGGATCGGAGTTTATGAATTGAGGTTCGATGATGATATACCGCCAAAGGTGGCAATAAATGAAGCTATTGAATTGGCCAAGACCTTCGGTGGTGAGTCGTCGGGTAAGTTTGTCAACGGGGTATTAGGAGCAATATTTAAAGATATGCAGGAATCTCAACAATAATGCGTGATTTCTCAAAATTTGAAAAAAAGATAGGTATTAGTTTCCAAAATAAGGATTTATTGAAGAAAGCCTTTATTCACCGTTCCTATCTGAATGAGCATCCTAATTTTAAATTAGGGCACAATGAACGATTAGAGTTTTTAGGTGATGCGGTTTTGGAGTTAATTACCACCGAATGGCTTTTTAAAAAATACCCCAGGTCGGAAGAAGGAGATCTGACCAATTGGCGGGCCAGCCTGGTTAATTCTCAAATAATCTCAGAGTTATCGAAAGAGTTGGGAATGGAGAATTATCTCTATCTTAGTAAAGGTGAATCAAAAGATAATAATAGTAAAGCCAGACAAATGATTTTGGCTAATGTTTCTGAAGCTCTAATTGGAGCGATTTATCTAGATCAAGGGATAGAGGCCTGTATCAAGTTTATCCACGATAATCTTTTAATCAAATTCGATCAGATATTAGCCGATCAGTCATACTTGGATCCCAAGAGTAAGTTTCAGGAATTGAGCCAGGAAAAACTAAATATTACCCCGGTCTATAAAGTAATTTCAGAAAAAGGCCCTGATCATAAAAAAGTATTTAAAATAGGAGTATATCTAGAAGAAAAATCTGCCGGTCAAGGCAAAGGCAGTTCTAAACAAGAAGCTCAGTTGGCAGCTGCCCAGGATGCCCTAAATAATTATCAATGGTAAAATGGCCCTCGTCGAAATTTGCGTTTTAACGATTTCGTTACTAATCATGCTAGTTGGCTTGATGGGAATTGTTGTCCCTAATTTGCCAGGTATCATTTTGATTTGGACCGGGGTCTTCTTTTACGGCAGTTTGACCAAATTCGAGGTTCTGGACAAAAATTATATTCTGTTTATTACCTCAATAGCTCTTTTTGCCATTTTGGTGGATTATTTGCAGGTTATTTGGGGAAAGAAAAAGATAAACCTGGGGACCAGAGGTATTATTGGTGCTGTTTTGGGAGGGATAATCGGAGGTACCTCGGGGTCAACCAGTATGATGATTATTGGGACAATCGCCGGAGCAGCCTTTGGGGTAATTTTATCCGGCCGAGACCCAGTTTTTTCTGTTGAGACCAAAGATTACAAGGTAATACTATACCTGGGAACTACTATTATTAAAATCGCAGTCGGGGTAGCCATCATAGAAACTTTTGTCGTTAGGATTTTTAGTTAATTATTAAATTGTCAAAAAATTCAAAAAAAGATAAAGCCCCAAATTAGTCTTTAGGGGTTTTAAAATCACATTATGTATCTTCAGAAATTAGTTATTCAAGGTTTTAAATCATTCGCCCATAAAACCACCCTAGAGTTTAACCGGGGGGTTGCTTGTATTGTTGGGCCCAACGGTTCTGGAAAATCCAATATTGCCGATGCGGTCAGATGGGTATTGGGTGAACAAAGTTTAAAACTGTTAAGAGGCAAAAAGGCTCAAGATGTAATATTTGCCGGATCCAAGACCAAAACAAGATTAGGTTTTGCTCAGGTGGATCTTTTTTTAAACAACGAAGATCGGTCAGCCCCCATTGATTACTCCGAGATGGTAATTTCCCGGCGTCTTTATCGTGATGGGGAATCAGAATATTTAATAAACAAAAACCGAGTCAGGTTGCAAGATATCATATTATTGCTGGCTAGAGCCAATTTCGGTCAGCGGTCTTATTCGGTGATTGGCCAGGGATCAGTTGATAAAATTTTGTCAGCTACGCCCTATGAAAGAAAAGATTTTTTTGATGAAGCGACCGGAGTAAAACAATACCAGATTAAAAAGGAAGAGGCATTAAAAAAGTTAGAGCATACCAAAGAGAATTTGCACCAAGCCGAACTTTTGATGCAGGAAATTGAACCGAGGTTAAGATCTCTGACCAGGCAAGTACGTCGATTGGAAAGACGAGAAGTGATTGAGGAAGAATTAAAAAACCTCCAGCTGCAATATTATGGCCATCTCTGGCAGGAGATTCTCTGCGAACATAAAAAGTTGGAAGAAAAAAGTCAATCAGAGGGCGACAAAAAAAGGATAGTTGAAAAAGAAGTAGAAAAAATTCAAGAAGAAATCAATCGAATGGCCAAAAGCGCCACCCGGCAGGAAGTTTTTCAGGATTTACAGAAACAACACGAAGAACTGCTGGAAAAGAAAAATTCTTTGTTGCAACAACAAGCCTCTTTGAAAGGCAAGTTAGAGGTGGAGCAACAAAAAGCAGGCGGTTATGACCTAGTTTTCTTGGAAAGAAGGAAAGAGGAATTAAATTCGGAAAAAACAAAAATAAAAAAGGAACTTATTGAATTAGACGGATTAATTAAAGAAAAATCTCAGCAGCTCGACTCCAAGTTGCATAAACAGGATAGAGTGGTTAACGAGTTTAAACGACTGGAGGATGAACTAATTACCGCCAAAGAAAAGTTATCCAGTAAAACCCTGCCTATTCCTGAAATCAGGGAAGAAATTGACTCTATATTCGAAGACCAAGAAAAGATTATTCACGAATTGAACCACCTGGAGGACATTAAGGATATTGATAAGATCAAAATTAGGGCCGAGAAGTTAAAAAGCCGTTTAGAAGAGTTAAAAAACCGTTTGAGAAAAAACAGTATATCTGCTGATCCCGAAGAAATTTTGAGAATTCAGGATAATTTAACTTTATTTTTCAAGAAGAAAGACAATTTGGTCAACGAAATCTATTACCTGAGGATTTCGTTGCAGTTGAAGCAAGAAAAACATAAATTACAGAGCAAAAATCTGGATAAATTGCGAGAGGACCACCAAAAGATCGAGCAAGAATTGGCCCAGATCAAAGGTGAGCCAACAGACCAGAAATTAGCCTTGATCTATGCTGAAAACCAAAACCAGGTGATTGTGGAACAAATCAAAAATCTGGACAAGCAATTAGATATAGCCAAAGTAAAAATTACCAATTTTAATAAAGTGGAGCAGCAGAAAAGAGATGAATTAATAGGTTGGCAAAGAAAATTTCAGGAGAAACAAGCAGAATTAAATGTAGTAGCCCGACATTTGAATGAAATCAAAGTAAACCTGGCCAGAGCGGAAACCAAAAAAGAAGATTTAGAAATTGAAATGAAAGATGAGTTAGCAGAAGAATTACAGGACCAAGTTATTAAGTTAACCCAAACGGACTATTCTCAAGACGATTGGTCCAGGTCAGAACTGTCGGAAAAAATCCATAAATTAAAAAACCAAATTGAATTGATCGGCGGTATCGATCCAGAGACTGTCAAGGAATATGAAGATACTAAATCGCGTCATAACCATTTAAAGACCCAATCGGATGATTTAAACAAGGCAATTGATCATTTGGCTCAAGCCATTGGAGAATTAGATGAAACAATTAAAAAACAATTTGATGCCACTTTTAAAAAAATAAACGAGCAATTCGGCCAGTATTTTAAAACTCTTTTTAAAGGTGGGCAAGCCAAATTATCATTACAAAGAACGGTTATTCAGGGTGATGAGGAAGGGGAAGAATTAGATGAGGAAGAGGTACCTGACCAGAAAAAAGAAAAAAGTCAGGCTAGAAAGAAGACGGAAAAAGTAATCGCGGGAGTGGAAATCTACGCAACGCCGCCAGGTAAAAGGTTAAAAAGTATAAATATGCTTTCCGGTGGGGAAAAGGCTTTGACTTCAATTGCCCTTCTTTGTGCTATAATTTCCAACAACCCTTCTCCTTTTGTGATTTTAGATGAAGTTGATGCAGCCCTGGACGAAGCTAATTCCGAAAGATATGCTGCTATTATTAACGAACTGTCCAGAAAAACCCAATTTATCTTGGTTACTCACAATAGAGCCACTATGCACATCGGCAAAATTCTTTACGGAGTAACGATGGGTGAAGACGGCATCTCCCGGCTTTTAAGTGTAAAAATGGACGAAGCAGAAAAAGTGATTGGCTACGCAGAATAGTCAATTGGTTGACAAAATCGGTTATTTCCGATAATATCCATATTACTTAAATAATTAACAAAATTCTGAATGTTAGTAATTCGTTTGAAAAGAATTGGTAAAAAACATCACCCCACTTTTCGCTTTATTATTTCCGAAAAGACCAAGGATACCAAAGGTGATTTTTTGGAAGACCTGGGTTTTTATGACCCTCACCCCTCTCCTTCCAAAATGGAATTGAAAGAAGACAGAGTTAAACACTGGTTATCAAAAGGTGCCCAGACCTCTGACACGGTTTATAATTTGTTAGTAGAAAAAGGTATTATAAAAGGCGAGAAGAAAAAGGTTTGGAAACCTAAGAAGAAAAAGAAAAAAGAAGGTGAAGAAGAAGCCCCTAAACCGGAAACAAAACCAGCTGAAGAAAAAAAAGAAGAAAAAAAGGAAGAAAAACCGGCAGCCAAGCAAGAAGATAAGCAAGAAGCTGAAAAACCAGCTAAACCAGCTGAAGAGAAGAAGGAAAAGAAACCCGAAGTAAAGTCTGAAAAAGAATCTGAGGAGAAGAAGGAAGAAAAATCTGAAGATGATAAACAAGAAAAGAAACCGATTGACAAAGAAAATAAATAGATATATTATTGTTTTTAGTTAGTAGCAGCTGATTTTTCAAAGTACAGAAAGGTCGTAAGAAGGAAAAGGCTGTTTGCTTATTAAATCTAGATTTAATCCGTAAACACGATAAAGATGGCAAAATCATTCGGAGATCAAGAATTTGTTGAGTACATCGTCAAAGCGATGGTTGACAATCCCAGTGACGTCAAATCAGAGCGGTCAGTGGATGAGATGGGAGTATTAATCACTCTCCATGTCAATCAATCTGACCTGGGTCAGGTAATCGGCCGTCAAGGTCAAACTGCCAAATCGATCCGTACTCTGTTGCGCGTGGTTGGTGCCAAAAATCAGGCACGAGTTAACCTAAAAATCCACGAACCTGAAGGGCGTGAAAGACCTGAAGGTCGTAGTCGAACTCCGCGAGGAGTTAGCGCACCAGCTGATGATGCTGGCGTAGATGACCTAAAACTATAAACAAAAACTTAAGACAAAAGCCGTAGAATCTGCTAAAATGAATTTACGGCTTTTGTATTTATTATGCGATTTGAAATCATCACAATTTTCCCCGAGATTTTTGACTCTTATTTCAATGAGAGTATTATTAGACGTGCTCAGACCAAAAAGAAAATTAAAATTAAAATTCACGATTTAAGAAAGTTTACCTCTGACAGGCATAAAACAGTAGACGATAAACCATACGGTGGAGGTCCTGGGATGATTTTAAAAGTTGAACCGATTGCCAAGGCTTTAAAGAAAATAAAACGACAAAAAGAATCGCGAATAATATTATTAACACCAAAAGGAAAACATTTTACCCAAAAAGTTGCCCAAGCTTACACTAAATACAAACACTTGATACTGATTTGTGGACATTATGAAGGTTTCGATGAAAGAGTGAGAAAATTGGTTGATGAAGAAATATCTATCGGCCAGTATGTTTTAACCGGGGGGGAAATTCCAGCTATGGTGGTGTTGGATGCAGTTACTAGGTTATTACCGGGGGTTTTGGGTCATCAACATTCAGTTCAGGATGAAACATATACTAAAGATTTAGATTATATTGAATATCCCCAATATACCCGTCCGGCCAAATTTAATAAATGGTCAGTACCCAAGATACTATTATCAGGAAATCATCGAGAAATTGCCGAGTGGAGGAAAAAGAAAGTAAAACGAAGACGAGGAGAATGAAACCAGTATTTTTGCCAAAAACTTCCCCTGTCCTGTGGCCACAGAACGGGGTTGACAGCTCAGCTATTTGGGTATATTATAGTAGTAGTTCTAGAGAAAAAGCCAAAATTTGGCTAAAATAAGCATTAAAATAAGGAGATAAAGCCTATCGCCTAAAGTGTCCATTTAATTAACTGGAGAAAAAACAGTGATTTCTAAATGAATTTGGAGCTCCCTGTTTTTTCTTCACCCAAATGTGAGGAAAAAGTTCTTTAACAACTAAATAGTGACAGAAGGGATTCGTCAAACAAAAATTTTTGGTTTGATAGTTTCCCTTTAAAAACTATCGTCAACTTTTACTAAGAGTTTGATCCTGGCTCAGGATGAACGCTGGCGGCGTGTTTTAGGCATGCAAGTCGAACGCCCCGATTTATCGGGGAGTGGCAAACGGGTGCGTAACACATTGGTAACCTGCCCCTGTCTCGGGTATAATCCCACGAAAGAGGGACTAATTCCCGATGGTTTACTCCGACGCAAGTCGGAGTAATAAAGGTTTTTCGGACAGGGAGGGGCCTATGGTCTATCAGCTTGTTGGTGAGGTAATAGCTCACCAAGGCGACGACGGATAGCGGGTGTGAGAGCATGACCCGCCTCACTGGGACTGAGACACTGCCCAGACTCCTACGGGAGGCTGCAGTCAAGAATCTTCCACAATGGGCGAAAGCCTGATGGAGCGACGCCGCGTGAGTGATGAAGCCCTTCGGGGTGTAAAGCTCTTTTCCAGAGGAAAAACTTTGATGGTACTCTGGGAATAAGGCGCTGCCAACTTCGTGCCAGCAGCAGCGGTAATACGAAGGCGCCAAGCGTTATCCGGAATCACTGGGCGTAAAGAGTTCAACGGCGGTTTTATAAGTTTTCGGTTAAATATTTGGGCTCAACCTAGATACCGCCGAAAAAACTGTAAAACTAGAGGGTAGGAGAGGTAGATGGAATTGCCGGTGTAGTAGTAAAATGCGTTAATATCGGCAAGAACACTCATTGCGAAGGCAGTCTACTAGAATACCCCTGACGCTTCACGAACGAAAGCGTGGGTAGCGAATGGGATTAGATACCCCAGTAGTCCACGCCGTAAACGATGGATACTAGGTATTGGAAGTATCGACCCTTTCAGTACCGTTTCTAAGCTAACGCGTTAAGTATCCCGCCTGGGGAGTACGGCCGCAAGGCTAAAACTCAAAGGAATTGACGGGAACCCGCACAAGCGGTGGAGCATGTGGTTCAATTCGACGATAAGCGAGAAACCTTACCAGGGCTTGACATCCTCGGAATCCCTCCGAAAGGAGGGAGTGCCTTCGGGAACCGAGTGACAGGTGCTGCATGGCTGTCGTCAGCTCGTGTCGTGAGATGTACGGTTTAGTCCGGAAACGAGCGCAACCCCTGTTGCATGTTAAAATATTCATGCGAGACTGCCCTCTTTAAGAGGGAGGAAGGAAGGGATGACGTCAAGTCAGCATGGCCCTCTGATGCCCTGGGCAACACACGTGCTACAATGGCTGGTACAACGGGGCGCCAAACCGCAAGGTGGAGCTAATCCCATCAAAACCAGTCTCAGTTCGGATTGAGGGCTGCAACTCGCCCTCATGAAGCTGGAATCGCTAGTAACCGCGTATCAGAACGGCGCGGTGAATACGTTCTCGGGTTTTGTACACACCGCCCGTCACGTCAAGAGAGTCGGGAATACCTGAATCCTGCCGGTTGGTGGGCCAAGGTAGGCTCGATGATAGGGACGAAGTCGTAACAAGGCATCCGTAGCGGAAGCTGTGGATGGATCACCTCCTTTCTAGGGAGAATTTCCGATAGAGTGTCCGAATTCGGCACTTTATCCAATCTCTTTACCTAGAGATGGGTCGACCCCGATAATATCGGGGAGAACGTTTTTCTTCTGTCACTGTTTGGTTGTTAAAGACAAAAAACCGATTTTAATAATTGGTTTTTTTGTTACAATAAAATTGTAAAAATAAAAGAAAAGACCCTTGTCAAATTCAAATATTTCTGGTAAATTAGTATATACTTGTTGACATTGAACTTCTTTTTATAGGTTTTACGGGCACGTAGCTCAGTTGGTTAGAGCGCGTCACTGATAATGACGAGGTCGAAGGTTCAAATCCTTCCGTGCCCACCAGCAACAGATGAATAGAATAGGTATCCGTACGGCGGGTAGGTAATGACCCGCTTCGCTCACGCGAAGCGAGGCGAGCGAGGTCGTCCCGCCAACGGCGGGACCGTACCCACCAGTCAGATTTTTAAAATAGGCCGAGGTAGCTCAGTGGTAGAGCGAAGGACTGAAAATCCTTGCGTCGGCAGTTCGATTCTGCCCCTCGGCACCATTAATTATGAAACGCATTTACTACAATAAGTTAATCCGAGATAGAATTCCTGATAGGATTGAAAATTCTGGAGGCATAGGTTCTTATAGAATATTAAACAGTAAAGAATTTGAAAAGAAGTTGATTCAGAAAGTAGAGGAGGAAGCTAGTGGCTTGACCGCTACCCGATCTAAAAAAGAATTGATTGATGAATTAGCTGATGTAATTGAGGTGATTGAAGAAATTAAGAAAATTAAGAAAGTTTCTAATAAGCAGATCGCCATAGCTCGAAAAAAGAACATGAGAAAAAAAGGCGGCTTCAAAAAGAAAATATTTCTTAAATGGACTTCTGACACTGGATATAAAACCAACGAAAAACGATATAAGAAATAACGGGGTGTAGCCTAGTGGCTAAGGCGCGTGCTTTGGGAGCACGAGATCGGAGGTTCGAATCCTCTCACCCCGACCAGATAAAAATATGGCCGTTAACTTTTATCAACAGGTCTATCAACGGGTAAAAAAGATTCCCAGGGGCAAAGTGGCCACTTACGGGCAAATTGCTGCTTTAATTGGTTCTCCCAGGGCTGCAAGAATGGTCGGTTGGGCTTTACATGAAGTAGTGGGAGAAAAGGCCGAAGCAATACCTTGGCAGAGAGTAATTAACAGAGAAGGACGGATTAGTATAGTCAATTTAGCTCATCCGACTGAAGAACAAACCTTTCTTTTGAAAAGTGAAGGCGTTGAAATAAAAAAGATTGATGATAATTATTTTGTCGATTTGAAAAGGTATCAATGGAAATCTTGACAATTGGCAAATTTTGAATTATAATAATCCGATAACTATTAGTTTTAAAACATATGCCAGAAACAAACGAAAGAGATATACCCAAAGAAGCAAGGGGGAAAGTTGCGAGTATTGAGCGTTTAAAAGGATTAAGGGAGGAGCTTGAAAAAAAAGCGGATGCAGCTGAAAGAGAAAGAGAAGAAGGTATTAGGGAAGAGATAGTCAGTCATGATTCATTGCTAACCCAAGCCGCTGAAAGGCAAAGATTACTTGAGGAAGCTCAAACTACCCTGACAGAGCACGAAGAAGTTCAAGCTGAAGGTCAAGTCGATGTTTCCGAGGAAATAGAGGAATTAAGAGGAACTGTGGCAACTCTACAAGAAGAAATCGGAAAGATTAATCGTCGGATTGCTGATATAGCTGAAAAGCCTGAAGTAGCCGGTAAA
The DNA here is from genome assembly GCA_048633705.1 of Pirellulales bacterium. Lineage (GTDB taxonomy): Bacteria > Patescibacteriota > Patescibacteriia > JBDRGY01 > JBDRGY01 > JBDRGY01. The sequence continues at coordinate 1,045 of JAIWBS010000029.1, read as the reverse complement.
CTACAAGAAGAAGCTGGTCAAGAAGACAAAGAAAGGGAAGCAACCATGATTGAAAAAGAAGCTCATGGCGAACTAGATCCCCAAATTGATCAATTAGCGGAAGAAATAAAAGTAGCGGCAAAGGGTAAAAGTGATTTCGCAAGGTATATTGAAAAACAACGTGAAAAAATGGGTAATACTCGCCAGAGGATTGAGGGCATAATCCGACAGGTGGTAGGAGGTTTAAAAAAGTCAGAGTTAGAAGCTCAATTAAAACAAGATCTTAGCGATAGTAGGACAGTAGACGAATTTTTAGAAAAAGTTCAAGACAGACGTAGCTCCCTTGGCAGATTCAAAGGCACGGAAAGAAAAGCCTTAGATGTGATAATTTCCCAGGAATCAATATTTAGCGAAGTCAGGGAGCAAGAACAACAACTGGTAAATTTAAACGAAAGATTAGAAGAAATCGAACCAACAATTGCTGGCTTCCCAGAACGTTATCGGGAAATCATTGGGAAAGCCTGGGAATATCAAGATAGAGTTGATCAGATTGAAGATTTAGGAAGACATGTCCATATTCCCTCTAATTTTGATTATAGATTGAGAAAACACATAGAAGCAGCAGCTGACTTAAAACGCAGTGATAGTAAGGGTAAAGAAGTAGGAAAATATAAAGGATGGAATGAGGCAATGACCAGAAATCCTAATAATCAGATATTGTATAGGATTTATGAAGGAACTACTAAAGGAATATCAGTTCATATGCGAGAACAGAAATAGTAAAATTTATAAATTATTTTGCCGATCTGGATAAATACCTTTGGCAACCAAGCAAGAAATAAGCCGCGGTGGCGGAATCGGTATACGCGCTGGACTTAAAATCCAGTGGTGGCAACACCTTGAGAGTTCGAGTCTCTCCCGCGGCATTAATTATTATAACCATTAAGAGTCCTTGCCCAGCTTATCCAAATATAGTGAGGATTAGGCAGGATCTCCCGCGGCAGCTGCCAAATCAATTAGGAATTTATAAACAATCCCAATAAAATCCAATAATTCTCAAAATTTT
>JAIWBS010000028.1:0-7818 GCA_048633705.1 Pirellulales bacterium | reverse complement strand
TCAGTTTCTGCCGAGGCAGCCATCGTTACGATAGAAGCATGACTATTGGCGATTACCACCATTCTATTTTCATGTTGTTGTTTGAATCTTTGGTGGCCAGCCACTCTTTCTACCATATTCACACTTTTTTTATAACGGGCTGTCATCTGGGAGAGAGTTTCCACTTCTTTGGGAATTTCATCTTCTGGGGTTTGGGCCCAAGCAATCATAGTATCGACCGCTCCTACTTTTTTGCGGTATTCATCTGAATCTAATAATGCCCTGAATTTAGGAGTTTTGCTTATACCCTGGACTCCTTTTAACTGTTTAGCAATGCCTGGCCCAGCTTCTTCCGGAGCATCTTTGGCTGCCCATTCATAAACTGATTTGGGCATGATAATTTTTTCATCTGGTACTCCCAGTTCGATTAATTCATCATGTTCTACCCAGACTTGCTGAGCCGTTCTGTCAGTACCGGAATCACGTAAATGGATTTCTACTTCAGACAAGGCTTGCTGGGCAGCTTGGTTTCTTTTTTCTGGATTATCCCAGTTATCAAAATCCGGATTATTTTCAGCAATTAGCTGATTAACAATAATAGCCAGAGTATCTTTGACCTGACCTTCACCTTTTTCAGTTAAGCCGCGCTTGGGGTCAGCTTTATCTTTGCCGCTTTCCCCGTGGCGAATTAAAAAAAGAGTCATATTGGGCTCGGTTTCCTTACCCTCTTTTAACTCTCTTAATTGGTCGGGGATTTCCCGGGGTCTTTCTGCCATATTTCCTTTAATTATTAATATATCTTAACTTTTTAGAACCTTTTCGTCAAATGAAATGAGGCAGGGCGCAACGGATGTTGCAGCCCTGCCTCAAGGATAAATGAACGGTCAGGGGACTGGGAAGTAGTTGATATCGACGGTCGCGAATTCCGGACCGAGGATAACCTCGACGATCTGACAACGCGCCAGTTTGACTGGCGGGGTGAAGAGATCCTCGTCAGTAGGGCTCTCCTTACCACTCCGAAGATAAGTGACGGCTGTCTCGATGGTGGAGATACCATGCGAAGGGACCAGGATGGTCTTGCCTTCGTACTGTCTGACGATTCCCCGTAGGGCCGTTGCCGCTCGCATGCCGCGTTCCTGGATGCAGCCGAGGAACTCATCATCCTCTCCCAGGTACTGCCAGTACGGCTCGTCGTCGCCCTTGGTCGCCCCGGACGCCCTGTGGTATGCCTTGATCCGCCTGAGCAGAGCCCGATTAGTGCCGAAGCCGAAGTCAGCGATGGTATTCTCGGTGTGAACATAAGGCAGCTTCAACGCATCGTCACCCTGGTAATCGTGGACCCCGCACACGTGGTGGAAACCAGCCTCCACAGCCCGGAAGGCCGGACTGGAGATGACCACGTCCGGAACGTAACCCAAGGCGGCCAGATCGCGGCCTTGCCGGCGCAGACGCTCCAAAGCCTCCTGGGCCGGGATATTGTCCTTGTGCTCCGGATGTCGGAGAATGAGCAGCCTGGTCTCACCCGGCTGCAGTTCCCGTGCCGGCGGGACCGTATCCAGTATCTGTACTCTGGGTACTGGCATTGGATTCCTCCCTTCGCCAGTGACTACTTCTTTCCCTTAGTAAACAGCTAACAGTAAACAGAACAGCTTATCCTATCACAAAACATTAGAGATGTCAATCCTTTAAATTACGTATGATTGTTTATTTTGACAATACTGTAAGCTAACCGGACCTCCCCGCTGAATCTTAGAATATTAGAAAAACCCAAGTCGTTTGACCCCTCCTTGGTAAGGAGGGGATAGCAATCTGGGTGTTTTTGTTAAGTTTGGGGAAAAGTACATCTAATTTTGGCAAAAAGAAAAGGGCGTCTGAACTGATGTTCGACGCCCCGTGATAGGTAAGGTGCAATGTTGAGGGTTTAACACCCTCCTTCTGGTTGCTTGCCGCCGGGCTTGGGGTCGGGCTTCTTGCCGACCGGAACAGGATCGCTGACTGTCACCAGTTTTCCATTTCTGTCCAGGGGCAGGCTTCTGGTGAACGCATCACCGTTCGTGCTTGTGTCTGTGGTCATCCAGAAAAGACACATAGTGTCCTCCAATTTGATGTCGAGCAATACTCGACTATTTGCGTTATAGCTGTGCTTACAGTTACCTGATATAAGCATACTAGCATAATAACTGTATTTGTCAAGGCAAGTTATCCCAGTATTTACTAAACTAAAAAAATGTGCTATAATAAACTGGACTAAAGCGATGAAAAATATCGTTCTTCCTTTCGTAAAAATCAGAAAAAAAGACGTTAAACTGGCCGGTGGCAAAGGTGCATCTTTAGGTGAAATGACTTATGTTAAGATTCCTATTCCGCCTGGTTTTGTTGTTTTATCTCCGGCAGCTGATAAATTTATCAAGCAAGCTGTATTAGACAGTAAAATCCCGGAAATACTAAATAAAGTAAGCAGTAAATCAATAAAATCAGTTAATCAGGCTTCTCTGAAGATCCGTTCTTTGATAGATAAAGCCAAATTTCCCAAGGAGATTGAGAAAATTATTTTAGCTGAGTTTAAGAAATTGAAAGTTAAATTTGTAGCTGTCCGTTCTTCCGCCACCGCCGAAGACAGTAAATCCGCTTCCTGGGCCGGAGAACTGGAAACTTATTTATTTGTGGATCAGAAGAATTTAATAAAAACTGTAAAAAAATGCTGGTCATCTCTTTTTACACCACGGGCCATCTTTTACCGTTTTGAGAAGAAATTAAACAAGAAATATATTTCAGTGGCAGTGGTAATTCAGCAGATGGTTGATTCAGAAATAGCGGGTGTTTGTTTCACGGTTCATCCTGTAACTAAAGACAAGAACCAGATGGTAATCGAAGCCGGTTACGGATTGGGCGAAGCAATTGTCGGCGGTCAGGTTACGCCGGATACTTACGTAATTGATAAGCAGGATGATTACATTGTGGATATTGCCGTATCCGAGCAAACAAAAAAGATGGTGAGAAAAAAAGATTCCGGTGTTAAAACAATCCCAGTCAAGAAATCAAATCAGGGTAAGCAAAAACTGACCGGTCAACAAATAATTGAACTGGCTCAAATTTGCAGAAAGATAGAACGGCATTATAAATCTCCTCAAGACATCGAGTGGGCTTATGCCAAGGGAAAATTTTACATAACTCAATCAAGACCTATTACGACTTTGTAATAATGGAACAACCAAATAAAATAAAAGCGAAAATTCCTATAAAAAAGGCTGATGGCAGTTTTGAGATTGTTGAGGGAGAAGAGTATCTAGCACCTGATGAAATAGCTAATAAACCCGAATCTACGCCACTATCGCCGATTAGCCGTACTCCCTACAAGCCAACCCTCAAACCAGATCAAAGACCGGCTGAAGGCATTACTACGGATTTTATCTTTGATAAAGATGATGAGCAGGATGTTAGAGCCGAGAAAGAAAAATTGAAACAGTTTGGGACAGTTGGCGGAGAAGCAGATGGAGAGAGGGTAGCTAAGGAAATTATCGCTGCCCACAATCTTTCTTTTACTGAGGAGATATTTAGAAAGAGATTAGTAGCTATCGTAAATTCCCGATTGAAAGACGTTCGTGATTCCATTCAAACTAAGGATATGTTGATGCGCGAGACCAAAGTAGGCGGAATGGGATATGACAGCTTTTTATCCGATAAAATATCAGCCAAGATTGAGGCAGAAGCCATAAAGTTACATGGTCGTCCCTTGCCCAAAGAACATGAGGAAAAAGCAGTTCCTCCACCTCCCGCTAAGCCAAAACCACCTGTACCCCAAGAGGTTAAAAAACCAGAACCGATTGCTCCTGTTATAGCCAAAGCTCAACCCAAGATTGCCCAAGCCCCTAAACCAATTCAGCCCTCGGCAGTCAAACCAGCTCCGTCCAAGTTGATCACAAAAAAAGCCCACCCCTCGATTCCTCAAGTAAGGAGACCAACTTTTGATGCTGGCAAACCCAGAGTTGAAGACATCAAGAGTCCAACCAAGGTGATGAGCCCAGTTGATGAGATTAGGGAAATGAGCTTAGTTGATTTTCAGCGTTTGGGACAAGACCCTATTGCCCGAATCGATAAATTAACAGAAAAAATTGATTTACTTCAAGAGGAATCCTATGCCAAAAAGGTCCAAGGGATTGTTGCCTGGAAACAATCGGCTGTTTACAGGTTATATTTAGAAATTGGCCAACAAAGCATGAACCAGGCAAAATCAGTTACTGAAATAATCAATATTCGAAAACAACAGGGTTTACCGGTTATCAGTTTCAATGAATTTCAGATGATTGCCGATTTTAATAAATCTTTAAGATTTTAGAATATGCAATTTCTAGTTCCCCAATTTATTGACACCGAAGATAAAATATTTGGTCCAATTTCCACTCGACAATTTGTGGTAATCTTGATTGGTTTTACCTTTATTTATATTGCCTACAAACTAAGCACACTCTGGTTGTTTTTGATAGAGTTGGTTGTTATTCTGGGACTAACCATTGTTTTCGCCTTTGTTAAAATTAACGGACAACAGTTTCAGTATTTTATCTTAAATTTGGTCCAGACCCTGCGTAAGCCCAGACTGAAAATTTGGTTAAAGGCAGTATCGGATAGCCAGATTATGCCCAAGAAAGAAAAAGAGAGAAAATCGTCAGGAATTATCGCCAAAGCTCCGGTAACCTCTTCGAGACTTACTGAATTATCTTTGGTGGTGGATACCGGCGGCGCTTATAAATCCGAAGAAGAAAGGGAGAGAGAATTAAAACGAATCAGCCATGCCCAAACAACAAAAGAAAATTCTAAAACCACCTCAAACTAAAAAGGGTAAACCTTCAACTCAGGCCTATCTAGATATTACTGAGATTAAAGATAATATTGTAATTATGAAAAACGGCACTCTGCGTCAGGTGCTATTGGTTTCTTCTATAAATTTTTCTTTAAAATCTCAAGAGGAACAAAATGCGGTGATCCAAGCCTATACTCAATTCTTAAATTCAATCGATTATCCCCTACAGGTGGTAATTCAGTCTCGTCGTTTGAATATCGATGACTATCTGGCTATGCTGCAGAATTTGGAAAGAGAACAGGTTAATGAGCTACTCCGAATGCAGGCCGCTGATTATCGAAAATTCGTATCGGACCTGGTAGAAATGGCTGAAATTATGAGTAAGCGTTTTTTCGTAGTAGTTCCTTATGCCCCGGGATCCAACAAGCCAAAATCATTCGTTGATAGAGTCAGGGAGTCATTTTCCCCTACTTCAGTTATCAAACTGAGTCAATCAAAATTTGATAAGTACAGAACCGAATTGGACAAGCGAGTTGGTTTTATCAGAAGTGGATTGATGTCGATGGATTTACATTCAGTAATTTTAGATACTCAAACCCTGATTGAGTTATTTTATAAAAGCTATAACCCAGGCGTTTCCGAAAAGCAGAAGTTAGCTGATTTAGGAAAGGTCAATATAGAACCTTATGATTGAGCTAGCCAAAGAAAAAGAGGTAAAGATCCAGGAGGAGCAACTTTCCCAAAAGGAAAAAACCGAGAAAAAGCAAGAAGAGTTGAAAGAAAAGAAGGAATTATACGAAGCTACCCGTAGTTATTTGGAAGGGGTTGTTTCGGTTCGGGATCTGATTGCCCCAGCCGGCATGAAAGTCATGCCTTCATATTTGGAGTTGGGAGACAAGCTGGTACGCACAATTTTTGTAATTGCCTATCCTCGATATAACGCCGTAGGTTGGTTTGCTCCGATTGTCAGCATGAACGTACCTCTGGATGTTACAATGTTCTTTTACCCGATTCCTTCCCAGGTTGTCTTGAAACAGCTGAAGAAAAAAGTAGGTACTCTGGAAGCGGATATTATCGCTGATGCTGAAAAAGGAGCACCCAGAGACCCTATCCGGGAAACCGCTTTGAAAGATATTGAAAGACTAAGAGATGATTTGACCCAAGGTATCGAGAAATTCTTTCAATTTGCCTTATACGTAACAGTATACGCTGATAATAAAAAGCAGCTTGACGAGGTAACAGAAACTGTTGAAGGAGTGTTTGGTTCCAAACTGGTTTTTTCCAAAAGAGTGTTATACCAAGCCGAGCAAGGTTTTAATTCTACTATGCCTTTGGGTAATGATGAGCTATTGATCAGTTCTAATATGAATTCTTCGCCCTGTGCTTCTTCTTTCCCATTCATTTCGGCAGAATTAAGTTCAGATGACGGAGTTCTCTACGGTATCAATCGTCATAATAATAGTTTAATCTTATTCGATCGTTTTTCTTTAACCAACGCCAATTCTGTAGTTTTTGCCACTTCCGGAGCCGGAAAGAGTTACGCGGTAAAACTGGAAGCTTTACGCAGTTTGATGCTGGGCACTTACGTTATTATCATTGATCCGGAAATGGAATACCAGTATCTTTGCGAATCAGTCGGCGGCACTTATATAAATATTTCTTTGAATTCAGAAAGCAAAATCAATCCTTTTGATTTACCCAAGCCGACTTCCGAAGGCATGAAAGTGGCTGATATAATTCGAAGTGCGGTAATAACCTTGAAGGGAATAATGCGCTTGATGTTGGGAGAGTTGACTCACCAAGAGGATTCTTTAGTCGACAGGGCTCTACTTGAGACCTATGCCAAAAAAGACATCACAGCTGATTCTGATTTAGCCAAAGTCGAAGCCCCCCTGATGTCCGATTTCGAAGAAGTCTTGTCAGGCATGGAAGGCAGCGAGAGTTTGGTCCAGCGGATTAAAAAATACACAGACGGAACCTTTTCAGGGCTTTTTAACAACCCGACTAATATCGAAATGGACAACCAAATGATAGTTTTCAGCGTCAGGGATCTGGAGGATGAACTGCGCCCGATCGGTATTTCTACCATTGTAACTTACATTTGGAATGTGGTCCGCTCGGAAATGAAAAAAAGAATTTTGATTATTGATGAGGCCTGGTGGTTGATGCAAAATGAGGATTCGGCCAAATTTGTCTATGCTTTGGTTAAACGCTGTCGTAAGTATTACCTGGGAGTGACAACTATTACCCAAGATGTCAATGATTTCTTGAGGTCACCTTATGGCCAAGCCATTGTCACCAACTCAGCTATTCAGTTATTGTTTAAACAATCTCCAGCCGGAATAGATATTCTGGTCAAAACTTTTTTACTGACTCAAGGCGAAAAGTATTTACTGCTTGAATCAGGGGTAGGTGAAGGTTTATTCTTTGCTGGCAATGCCCATGTGGCGATCAAGGTAGTTGCTTCCTATACCGAAGATCAATTGATTACCTCTGATCCCAGGCAGCTGCTGGAGATCGAGGCGGCTAAAAAGGAATTTCAGGAAGAAATGGGACAAGACGGGGAGATGGAACCCGAAGCCAAGAAAGATGAAACATCCGAAGCCCTTTCTGAACCGGAACCAATCAGTAAAATTGCGGCTGAATCTAAATTGGATCTCAATCCCCAACAAAAACCTAAGCTCTAAAACAAAGCTATGTCAAAAAAAACCAAAAACCAAGAACAGGGTCTATCCAAAATTATAATTATTATTGGAATTGTTCTGGTTTTAGGAACCTTGGCTTTCGTCTATTTCTTTTATTACCAAAATCCACCAGTGACGGACAACGGCAATACCAATACAATCACCAACCAAGCAGTGATTAACCGCAACCAGAATATAAATCGTAACACCAATACTACAATAGTTAATGTTAATACAAACCTCAATACCAACACTACTCCTGTTGACCCCGATGCAAAATTAAAAGTTGAACTGCGCAATCTAGCCATTAATTTTACTGAGGTTTTCGGCAGCTATTCCAATCAAAGCGATTTTGGG
>JAIWBS010000027.1:0-3395 GCA_048633705.1 Pirellulales bacterium | reverse complement strand
ACAGCTGAAGCCCTTTATGAGCCAGAGCCGATTAGCAAAGTGGCAGCTGAATCTAAATTGGATCTCAACCCCCAACAAAAACCTAAGCTCTAAAATAAATCTATGAAAAAAAGCGCCACTAACCAAGAACAAGGCCTGTCTAAAATCATTATTGTTATTGGAGTTGTTTTGATTCTTCTGGCCTTGGCTTTTGTTTATTTCTTTTATTATCGCCAGCCGACTAATACTAATAATGACAACGCCAACACTAATCAAGCAGTTGCCAACCGGAATTTAAATATCAATCAAAATACCAATACTGCGGTTATCAATGTAAATACTAATGCCAATACCAATGCGGTACCGGTTGATCCTGATGCCAAGTTGAAGACCGAGCTGCGAAATCTAGCCATTAATTTTACTGAGGTTTTCGGCAGCTATTCCAACCAGAGCGATTTTGGGAATATTGCCAGTCTAAAAATTTTTATGACAGATGATATGAAAGAGTGGGCTGATGATTACCTGATCAGCGCCCGGGCTAATCAACCGCCAGCCGAAGTTTACTACGGAATTTCTACCAAGGCAATTTCAGCTACTTTGCAAGAGTTGGATGAAAAGGCAGGCCAGGCTGAGTTTGTGGTTACTTGTCAAAGAAAGGAATCGACTGGATCTGTGGCCAATTCCCGCATTTTTTATCAGGATAATTTGATAAAGTTTGCCAAAATCAAAGAAGTCTGGAAAATAGATGGTTCTTTTTGGCAGTAAGTTGCAAAATTATATGACAGATTATTGGGAAGGAGCAGATCCAAAAAACCGAGAACAGCTGGAATCAGTAGAAGAATTAATCACTTCTTCTTTGGAAAAAATAGAAAAAGAAATTCCTAAAACCAAGGACTATGAAAATCAAAAAGAACTGTACAACAACCTGGCCGCTCTTTTGATAAAACGCTTTGGTCTCAAAAGCAATATATTGGACAGTCAGGAAAAATCGTTTAGGCAAAAAGGCACCCAGATTGATGATTGGCAGAATAGAATCCGGTACTCCAGGGCTACTATCCTAAGAGAGCTGAAAGAGGATTTGGCTGAATCGGCCCTGCTGATTGAAAGTTTAATTAATGCCGGAGGTGAATGATGGTAGACGTTGGACAGTTAGGACGGGTAGCCACCCAATTATTGGCTCAGAACATCAAATCATTAGCAGGCCAGGGATTGAGTTTAGTGGCGGCCCGAGGCGTTATGGAAGCCCTAAAAGGAGTATCCAGCAAGGATATAAAAAATCTTCGTTATATGAGTATTGCTGTTTTGGCCAAGAAAGCGCAAGCTAAAGACAGAAAACGGCGGATCCGTGATCGCCACAACGCACCTATGCAAGCTGGAGAAGAATCACTAGTCCAGGAAAAAGAGACAGGCAGAGCTTTAGCTGATTCAAAAAGACCGGCTAAAACCCAGATGGAAAGGGGAGAAAAACAAGCTGACGGTGAAAAAGATACTTTAAAGGATGCCGGAGAACAGAAACAGGCTGGAGAAGAGGCAGAAAAGCAAGGGGGAGAAAAACAAGCTGACGGTGAAAAAGATACTTTAAAGGATGCCGGAGAACAGAAACAGGCTACTCGTAAAATGAGCGCTCTTCGCCGGGTTGCTAAGCCCAAACAAACCGGAGAAATCGGTGAGCCGAGTTTATCCGATTTGAAGAGTATGCAGGATACCATAAAGCATCTGCAGAATGTCTACCGGGTGATTAATGGGGCTTCGGCAGCTACTATTTGGGGGTTAATTTTAACCTTCATTATCATGAACTGCCAGTTGTTTTTGGGCAACGGCTTGAGAATCCCTAAAATACCTAAATTGAACGGGGTTGAAATGGGACTGCTGGCACTGGTTGACTTTATCATTTTAATGGCAGCACTTGTCCAGACCTTTATTATTGCGATGATTGCTTCTATAGTTTAATATATAAGTGAAGAGCCGTTCGAAGCCCTAAAATCGGTGTTTGTGGAGAATGGAGCGTTAAGTAGCTTATTTGAACTAGTAAAAAATTCATTTGGCAATGATTAATAATAAAATGAAAAAATTTAAAATTATCATTCCGGCAGCAATATTGTTGGCAATATTGGTTATTGGCCTGGGAATTGGCTGGGAAGAAGCGCGGGCAGTGGATAAACTAAAACTGCAGGTGCCTTTGGGTACAGTTGAATTTTTAGATCACCCTTATCTGGTTGGCTATCTAGAGGCTCTGTTTAAATATTTTGTCGGTATAACCGCAATTTTGGCCGCTGTTGCCATGATGTATGCTGGCTATCAATGGATTTTTGCTTCAGGCAATCAAACTAAGATTTCTTCAGCCAAGCAGACAGTCGGCAATGCGGCAGTCGGTCTGATCTTGGCTCTGACTGCTTATATTATTCTAAACACCCTAAATCCCCGGATTGTCCAGCTGGAATTTCCAGATACTACTATACCAACAGTTGAATTTGGTACAGTCGGCTACTCCGCCTGTTCCGGCGGTAATGTCGTGGTGACTGATGCAGAAGGGCATTGCTTACCGGCAAGTCAAATACCGTGTAATGTTCTTTGTATTGATTACAACGAAATAGATCCGGGACCTCCGGTTTACGGACAATGTAATTATGGTGTTACGTCCCAATTTTTTTCTTGCGGCAACTCAAGTGAAGGAGATGTCTGCGTGACTGCAACCGATGGAAACACTTTTGGTACTTATTGTCTTTTTCCTTCTAATAACGCCTGTTTTATTGAAAATAAAGATTATACCCAGAACGCCAATTTTGAGTGTAAAGATACCGTGGAGTTTGCCAACGCAGCTGCTAACGGGTTTGACGACAACACTTGGAGCGGAGCAGACGGTGCTGAATCTCCAGGTGAAGGCAACCCTCGTTTTATGTGCGGAAAACTGTATTTTGAAAGAGGTTTGTGGAACAGTGTGAAGGGATTTTTCGGCATTGCCTATGGTAACGAAGGAAATGAGGAAGGCCATTGTATAATTAACCATCAGGCTGGTCACCAGTTCACTATGGATTATGCTACCTTTGAAAGCACTTATTGTGAAGGCGGTAATAATTGTAAGGGTGAGGTTGGTTGCTGGAATGAGGCCTGGATTATCCAAGAGAATGGGGTAAATACACGAAGTGGTTGTGGTATTTAATATTTATAACAAATTAATTAAATAAATGAGCCCCAAACTAAAAAAAATATTGCTAATTATAGCCTTTATCAGCACAGCGGTGCTAATGGCATTATTGATTTTTTGGGTTTTCTTTTCATCCCGTGGACCGACCGGTGAACAAATAAATATAAATGGCATTATAGTTAATGTAGGGCCGGGGGGCCTGCCCATTATCAATGGAGCATTACCTAGTAATCGCAATCTAAACACCAATGGAACAGCTGTTGCTAATACT
>JAIWBS010000026.1:0-6161 GCA_048633705.1 Pirellulales bacterium | reverse complement strand
AATGACAAAGCAAAAGCTTTGGGGATGAACGATACTCAATTTGTGGACGTAACCGGAATTGGTAAAGGTAACACCTCGACAGTGGCTGATTATGTAAAATTGGCTCGTTTAGCCTTTGACAAGAATGAAATCATGGAAGCCACAACTAAAACCAACCATCGTTTTGTCTCAGTATCGGGTAATGAGCGTTTCGTGAAAAACAGCAACAACCTGCTGGCTAGTGATTTAAATATTGTGGCCGGGAAAACCGGTTTTACTTACGAAGCGGGGTATTGTTTGGCCTTGAAAGTGGTGAGTGACGACAGGGAAATTATAATTTTAAGCCTGGGCAGCGATAACGCCAATGCCCGTTTTTCTGAAGTAAAAAGTTTAGCAGGATGGACTTATCAAAATTACCAATGGGATTGAAAAATTGCCCAAAATAAGCTATGTTTAATATAGAATACACGCAAATTTTCCAAGATATTCCTGATCAGCTATCAACTTTTTTGATTGCCACTATCCCGATAGCTGAATTAAGAGTAGCCATTCCGGTAGCCCTGAGCTCTTTTAAAATGTCCGTGCCATCTGCCTATCTTTGGGCAGTTTTGGGCAATATGCTGCCGATAATTTTTATCTTGTGGTGGCTGGATCCGGTTTCCCGATTTTTATCCAAGCATATCAAGTTTATGGCCAGATTCTTTGATTGGTTGTTCAGCCGGACTAGAAAGAAACATGGTAAGAGGTTTGAACGCTGGGGGGCTTTGGCTCTGATTACTTTTGTGGCTATTCCTCTGCCGATAACCGGCGCCTGGACCGGTTCAGTAGCCGCTTTCGTATTCGGCATCCCTTTCAAAAAGGCCTTACCCTTAATTCTGATAGGGGTGTTAATAGCCGGGATAATAGTTACTCTGGCCAGCCAAGGACTAATCGCAATATTTTAATATGCCAAGCAGAAACAAATTTATCATCGCTAACTGGAAAATGAATAAAGATGCAAAAGAAGCATCTGAATTTGTTAGTGAATTGGAGAATCGATTAAAAGGTTTAGCCAAAGCAAAGGCTGTCGTGGCCGCTCCCTTTGTTGATTTGCCTCAGTTAAAAGACTTAGGTTTAAAGAAAATAAAATTAGCTGCCCAGAATCTTTATCCCGGAGAGAAGGGGGCGTTTACCGGTGAAGTTTCTGGATTAATGCTTAAATCTCTTGTCAGTTATGTGATTTTGGGCCATTCAGAGCGCCGGAGGCAATTTGGCGATAATGATAAGATTGTTAACCAAAAAATTAAATCCGCTCTATTTTATAATTTAAAACCGATTATCTGTTTTGGTGAAACGTTGGAGCAAAAGGAGGACGGTCAGTCCAGACAAGTCATCGAGCAGCAACTAGCTGTATGTTTAGATGGTTTGAAAGATGAGGATATTAATAAATGTCTTTTGGTTTATGAACCAATTTGGGCGATCAGTTCAACGCCGGGATCTACTGGGGAAGGGGATGATCCAACTAATGCTCAAGTAATGCATAAATTAGTGCGCCATTTTGTAGCCACTAAGTTTTCCGAAGTGATTGCCGAGCAAATCCCAATTCTCTATGGTGGTTCAGTTAACCTGAAAAACGCTGAAGACCTGCTTAAAATGCCGGATATTGACGGTGGTTTGGTTGGAAAAGCCAGTTTGCAGATTGATAGTTTTTTTGAGATAATAGAGATAGCTTCAAAAATAAATTAAACAAATGTTGGTTTCTTCTAAAGAAATATTACAAAAAGCTCTAAAAGAAAAATACGCGGTAGGTGCTTTTGATGTTTACAATATGGAAGTGGGTTTAGCGGTTGGTCGGGCTGCCGTAGACATGAAATCCCCGGTTATTATGTTGGTGTCAGAAACCACTATTAAATACGCCGGAGTCAGAACAATTACCCAGATTGTTACTACTATTGCCAAGAATGAAGCAGCGGCTGTTCCAGTGGCCCTGCACTTAGATCATGGTAAATCATTTAAAGCTATAGTGGAGGTAATTGAAGCTGGTTTTACCTCTATTCATATTGATGCCTCGGATTTGCCCTTGGAAGAAAATATCGCTATTACTAAGCAGGCAGTTGACTATGCTCACAAAAATGGAGTCTGGGCTCAAGGGGAATTAGGCCCGCTCAAAGGTATGCATATTGCCGGCAAGAAATTTGAAGGAGAAATTCCCAAAACAGATCCGAGTCAAGTTAAAGAGTTTATTGCCAAAACAGGAGTAGATATGCTGGCAATAGCAGTTGGCCCTACTCACGGCATTTATACTAATGAAAGAGTAGATTTTCCCTTATTGAAAAAAGTTAAGGCAGAATCAGGCAATACCCCATTAGTTTTACACGGTTCTTCTGGGGTACCAGAGGATGAAATAAAGGAATCTATTGATTATGGAATCGCTAAAATCAACGTGGGGACTATCATTAGAAAAACTTTCACTGATAGTTTAATAAAAACAGTAAGCAACAAGGAAGAAGATATGATCGATGCCAGAAAAATATTGCAACCTTCCATAGATGCTATTAAAGAAGTGGTCAAACACAAGATGAAAGTTTTTGGCAGTGTTGGTAAGGGCTAACTATTAAGATAAAATTATGATAAAAATTGCTATAAATGGATTTGGCCGGATCGGTCGGCCAGTTCTCAAAGTCGCTTTAACCAAATCAGATTTGAAAGTGGTGGCCATTAATGATTTAACCGATGTTGAGACTTTAGCTCATCTATTAAAATACGATTCCAGCTACGGAATCTATCCTCACCAGGTAACGACGAACGAAAACTCAATCAAAGTAGATGATCAGGAAATCAAAATTTTAGCTGAAAAGGATCCGGCTAATTTGCCCTGGAAAGAACTGGGAGTTGATATCGTCCTAGAATCAACCGGGATTTTTACGGCGGAAGAAGATGCCAAAAAGCATCTTATGGCTGGTGCTAAGAAAGTTATAATTTCAGCCAATTCCAAATCAGAAACCATTCCCCATATTGTCTTGGGGGTGAACGAAGAGACCTATGATTCCAATCAGCACAATATCGTGGCCAATTGTTCCTGCACCAGCAATTGTTTATCCAATGTAGCCAAAATTCTGAACGACGCGCTAGGCATCGAAAAAGGCTTAATGAGCACCATTCACAGTTATACAAATACCCAGAGGATTTTAGATCTTCCCCATAAGAATTTAAGAGAAGCTCGTTCAGCTGGTTTAAATATTATTCCAACTGTGACAGGTGCTGCTAAGTCGATTGGTAAACTAGTTCCTGAATTAAATGGGATAATGCACGGAATGGCCTTTAGAGTACCAACTCCGGTAGTTTCCGTGGTTGATTTAATCTGTTTGGTTAAAAAGAAAACGACTAAAGAGGAAGTAGATAAGATATTTATCGAAGCAGCTAAGTCAGAACGCTATAAAGGTATCTTAGGAGTCAGTTTAGAACCTTTAGTTTCCATGGATTATAAAGGCAGCCCCTATTCAGCGGTGGTTGATTTACCGTTAACCTTGGTGGTTGGTGATGATTTGGTAAAAGTAGTGGCCTGGTATGACAATGAATGGGGTTATGCCAATCGTTTGGTGGAATTTGCAGAATATATAGGAAAAAAGCTATAATGAATATAATAAGTAATAATAAGAACGAAAGGGGAAAAACATGGTAAAATTCAACAACAAAATGCTGGCAGAAAGCTTTTTCTGGTTTGGTATTATGTGTACTATCTTCGGCATTTTCTCTCAGTATTCGGAAAGAATTTGGATCGTACCAGCAGGTTTTTATCTCCAGATTGGTATCATTGCCATGCTGGGAGGTATTTTCGCTGTTCTAAAAGAAAAGTACTAATTCGGTAATTCAAAAAAAGAGTCTAAGCTAGGCGATTTTGTTGCCCCTGTTTGACTACGCAATTTTTTTGTTTACGAATTAAAATACTTCTGGCCCCATCGTCTCCACCTGCGTCCCGCGTCGCGGGACTTCGGCGGACAGGTCCGCCTGCGTTTACTTCGGCAGACAAATAGGGCCTAATATGCCACTATTGTCCCTCCTGCGTTCACTTCGTTCACTTTGGCGGGCAGATAGTGGCTAGGACCCCGCAACTATTCGTCCCGAAGATGCGGGACTCAAGTGCGGGGCAGGCGCTAGGTTATGCGGCCCCATCGTCTAGTGGCTAGGACATCAGGTTCTCATCCTGAAAACAGGGGTTCAATTCCCCTTGGGGCTACCAACGAAAGTTCAAAACTCAAAATTTAAAAAATGGTTTATCCGATTTTTGGTCGAACAATTTTGCCACTTTTCAGATCTTTTGTGGCTGAGATTAGGGGACTAGACAAGCTGCCAAAACATGGCGGTTTTATTTTAGCTGCCAATCACATTGGCTTTGTCGATTATTTTTTTGTTGCCTCAGTAATTGTGCCCCATCTAGACCAGAAAGTGTATTTTATTTCTCGGCCAGAAAAATGGTGGAACTATTTGGGCAAGGGGATTTCCAGCTGGTTGGGTAGGATCGAGGTTAATCCTGATAACAAAGCGGGTTGTTTAGACGAAGCAATTAATATATTAAAAAACCAGGGAGTAGTTTTTATATATCCAGAGGGGGTGGCTTCCAAAGGGAAAGAATTGAATGAAGGAAAAACCGGGGTTGCCCGTTTGGCTCTTGGCTCAGGTTTACCTGTGGTGCCTCTGGGAATCTACGCTCCCATTGCTTATCCTGGGTTTTGGCGATCAATTAAAAGTTTGAAAGACAATTTTAAAAAAGTGAAATTGTATTTTGGTCAGCCGCAATACTTTACCAAACCGTCAGAGATTACTAAACCAATTTTGGAAGAGGTAACCAAAAAAGTAATGAAGGAAATTGCTAAATTATCAGGAAAACACTATCCTTATTAATATATGCGAATAGGTATTGTCACTCCTTATTATTATCCGGTTTTAGGTGGTATCACCGAGCATGTTTTTTATACTTACCAGGAATTGAAAAAATTGGGACACCAGGTAACCATAATAACTTCGAACTTTAGTGGAAAGAATTATGATAGGGGGGCTAGGGTGATCCGGGTCGGGCGGAATATTCCATTGCCCATTCCCATGAATGGTTCTTTTCCCAAAATAAACCTCGGTGCGGATGTGGCCAACAAATTGAGAATAATCAGCCACCAGGAAAAATACGATATAATTCATATTCATAGCCCCTTAGTGCCGGTTCTGCCATTTATAGCTCTCAAGGCGATCAGGGGAATCCCCAAGATCGGCACTTTTCATACATATGGCCGTAAATCAATGCTTTACCAATTGTTACGGCATCCAATCAAAATGTTCGACCGGGAGCTGAATGGACGTATCGCAGTTTCAAATGCCGCCAAAGAATTTATTGCGCAATATTTTCCTGGGGACTACCGGATAATTCCCAACGGTGTAGACATCAATTGTTTTAACCCGAAGGCAGAAATGATCAGTGAATTGGCTGACGGCAGTTTCAATATTTTGTTTGTTGGCAGGATGGATCCGCGCAAAGGACTCAATTATTTGATTTCCGCTTTTCCTTTGATTAAAAAGAAAATTAAAAATGCCCGGTTGATTGTGGTTGGCGGTGGAAGTCTGAACATGTTTTATAAATCTCAAGCAGAACTGCCTGGTCAGAAAGATATTATTTTTGTGGGTAAGGTTTCTTATGATGACTTGCCCAAGCATTACAGAACAGCTGATGTTTATTGTTCGCCGGCTACCGGCGGTGAGAGTTTCGGTATTGTCTTGATTGAGGCCATGGCTACCGGTACGCCGGTAGTCGCTTCTGACATTGAAGGTTACCGAGATGTTTTGACCGATCAAAAAGAAGGGTTATTTTGTGAAAATCGCAATCCTGATGACATCGCCGCTAAGATAATCCAGCTGGCTCAAGACCCGAAATTGCGTAAGAAAATGGGGGAACAGGGTATTAAGACGGCCAATAAATACTCCTGGTCCAAAGTGGTTAAAAAAATAGAAGCTTATTATAAAGAAGTTATTGCAAAGTATCATTCGAATAAATAGGAAATTGATAAAAACGTAGACGCAGTGGCACCACTTAGCCTACGTTTTTTGTGTTAAGAACTTGACCCCGTCGCTCGCGAGCGACGGGGTTGACACCCTTTTTAGGTATTGATATTATGACATTAGCACTCTCAATGATAGAGTGCTAATAGTTATAAATC
>JAIWBS010000025.1:0-5809 GCA_048633705.1 Pirellulales bacterium | reverse complement strand
ACTGCTCGTAGAAATTTCCTTTTATACTCTGGTTTCTAAAGCGGTAAATTAAACCATGCCTGGCGTTGCGGGTAGGAATAACGCAGTCAAACATATCAATCCCCCGCTTTACCGCTTCCACGATTTGTTCTGGCTTACCCAAGCCCATTAAATACCTAGGTTTATTTTCCGGCAGTTCTGTTTTTAACCAATCCAACACTTGATACATTTTCTTGATTGGCTCCCCAACCGCTAATCCACCAATCGCGTAACCATCGAAATTAAGTTTAGTAATTTCTTTTAGACTCCTCAACCGTAAATCTTTATACACTGAACCCTGAATAATCCCAAAAACTTGGCCTTGGGCTTTTATCTTTTTCGACTGCCTAGCCCAATCAGTAGTTCTTTTAACAGCTTCGGCTACTTTCTTTTTGGTAACTGGATAACCAACGCATTCATCAAAAACCAGCATAATATCTGAACCTAAAGTTTTTTGGATATCGATCGCTCTTTGGGGAGTTAAAAGGTGTTTAGTTCCATCAACATCATCCCGAAATTCGACGCCCTTGTCAGTTATTTTGCGCAATTTGGCCAAACTAAAAACCTGAAAACCACCGGAATCAGTTAAAATCGGTCCCGGCCAATTCATAAAATTATGCAAACCGTCGGCTTTCTTGATTACCTCAAGACCGGGGCGCAACAGCAAATGATAAGTGTTGCTCAAAACAATCTGGGCCCCCAGTTTTTTTAATTCATCCGGAGAGATTGTTTTGATTGCACCCCGGGTGGCAATCGGCATAAAAAACGGTGTCTGAATACTACCGTGTTGGGTTTTTAAAACGCCCAAACGGGCGGCTGTATTCTTAGCTTTTTTCTTTACTGTAAAAGACATTTATTAAGAATTGATATTTTGGTTATTATTGGAATTTTCAGGGGAGGATGATGCTTTCACTACTACTCCTTTACCTTGGGCCCCAACATCACTATCCAAGTTAGTGTCTACCAAACCTTCAGTAATCTCAATATTCTGATCAGTAAAAGAATCAACTGCTAATAATTGGCTGGATTCCGTGATAACCATTAATTTTCCAATGTCTTTGCTTTCCGGAGTAATCGATACCTCAAAAGAGGCAATAGCTTCAGGTTTAATTTTACCTAAATGAGTGGACAATTGATCGATCTGCCAAGTTACCACTTTGGTCTCTTGGTCATAAGACAAAGTGCCTTGCGAAATTGTCTTATTACCCTCCCAAGTGGCTCCAGCCGGCAGGGTAGTGATAACCACCAAGTCATCTAATATGTTAGTAGTGTTAGCGATATACCAATAAACTTTATAGGTAGTCTGCTCACCAACTTCTGGTGGCAAGGGGCCCTCCCCCACTTTATCCAGATCGTCGTCGTAATAACGACCCTCAACGTTAAAAGTGGCTTCGGAAGCAAATTTATTTACAATTTGGTTACTTTCCTGCCGATAGCTGGAACCGGTATCAGTCAAACTGGTAGTAACTGCCACTGCGTAGCAGGATATCTTAAAGTTAGAATTACTTTCTTCAATCTCTAAATCGTTATATGCTTTGGTTCTTATTTGCCAGCTTTTTTCTATTTCATCACCCGGTCTCACCTCGGTTAATTCTTCGATTTGGCTGCTGTTCCATTTAAACCCTCCTTCACTAACTTCGGTACTATGTTCATCTTCCATGGTAGATATATCCAATAATTCCTCGACGGTTGGATCACAAAAGAAACCCAATTCAATATCATTTAATATGATGCTGCCGCTATTCTTAAATTTTATCTTGATATCTAAATCATCCCCCCATCCGATTACTGAGTCTTCGTAATCACCATTAATGGTTAATTCTAAATCAGAGGTTGGCTCAAGGATTGTAAAAAGAAAATAACTCTCAGTTTGCAAACTAAAGGTACCGTCTGGTTTAATAATACCTATCTCTGCTTTAATCTCTTTCATCGAACCAGCCTCTCCCTTGATTTGGCCGTTAATTACCACTTCTTTTTCCTCATTGTCAGCCAGGGTATCATCCTGCCAGATATTATTGCTGCCGGTTCTGGGTCCTGGCTCAGCTGACTGATAGGTAAAACCATCCGGGTAGGTCATTCTTAGCCTGACTTTGGATAGAGTTTCTGCTGAAGTATTTTGGTAAGTAATTTTAAATTGGATTACTTGTTCATTAACCGCACCGTCCGGGGAATCAATTTTCAACTCAACAGTGGAAGAAGCGATAGTTACTTCTTTGGTTGCCAGCTCCTGGAATTCCGAATTAAAATTGGACGGAACGTAATTTAAGGTCGCCAGAAAAATTTTACTGGAATCGACCTCGCCAACTAGTTGACCTCTTATTGTCACTCTGGTTTCTTGTCCGGAATCAATTGTGCCCAAATCCCAAGCGTTATTAAACTCATTGGAAGCAGTTGGCTGTGAAGAAGAAAATTTAAACCCTTCCGGCCACCGAATAGTTAATTCGGATAGCTTTAGATCTACTTTTTCATAGTTGGTTATCAGGACATCCAGACTAATCTCGTCTCCAGATGACACCCTTTCTGTTAAATTTATCTCCAGATTGACTCCTTCGCCGGTAAACTTATTTTCCCTGATAAAAAAGAAAAAGCCTAACAGGCTAACAGCTAAAATCAAGATTAAAATGGTAAAAGTAAAAATCAGAATATTGCGTCGTCGATTAACCGGTGCTCTTTCTATCTTGGACATGTCTTTCTTCTTGACATCCTGACCGTGTTTCTTGAAAAATTCGGCAAACTCTTTGTCTTCCTTTTCCTCCTTTTTGGCTTTTTTTACTTTTACTTTTTTGGGCATGATAACTATATTTTATCAGATCTGCAAAGATTTTTCCATCTGATATACTACATACTCTTTTATCAGGGAAAAAGCTGATTGTTCAACCTTTTTAGGCACTCTTAATTTAGCGAGGTATTCCAGTTTGTTATTCAAGGTCAATTTTATTAAATCCAGCATTTCCTTTTCTACTTTGATCAAATTTGCGTCAGATCTATAACAATTTAAACAGGTTATTCCTCCTTTGACCACAGAAAAGTAATAGTGCTCTTTCTTGTCAGTTTTCTTTTTACACTTCAGGCAGTTGTTTAATTCCGGTTTATAGCCTAAATGGCTCAACATTTTCCAAGCAAAGATATGGGCCAAATAATCCGGCTTAATTTTTCTGTTATTGAGAAAGCTCAGACTTTTCTTAAGCAGATTGAATATATAAATGTCCCGATGCTGCAATTTTGTTGACTCATCGGCTAATCGTACACAAGAGGCAGCGGCTTTGATCAAGGAGGTACTTTGGCGAATCTGGGGAAATGGATCGATAATTCGAGCACTGGCAATCCGCCAATAAATCTTACCTGGAGCTACCATCAAATTGATATAAAAAAATGGCTCAAGATGGGGTCCTAATTTGGACTGGATTTTACGGACCGAAGTAGCCCTAGCTTCGATCTTGCCCAGATCGTCCGTATAAAAAGTAATCAGGCGATCATAATCCCCGGCATCTCTCCTTTTTAAAACAATCGCTTTTACTTTCTTAGGCGGCATAATATTTCTTTAATTTTAACATTATGTTAGATCTGAAACAAATGAAAAAGAGGCGATTCTTCTGAATCGCCCCGTTAAAGAACAGTTAGTGGTCAGAACCGATGAAGGTCAGGCCAGAGGAATAATCTGCCCCAGCTGGGATACTACCTGTGGTGTCGAAGCAGAGCGCCCCTTCTCCCCTAAAACAGAAACTGGTTGACCGTCCATTCCAACAAACAGCCGACATCTGAAGACCAGGAGCATTGCTTCCAGCTAGTACATCGGGATACAAGGCTATGGCCGTAGCAACATCAAACCCTCCGGCCAGCAACAGTTCACTGGGCAAAGAGTTCATTTGTTCCCTGGCCGCATGGATAGAATACCCCTGTAAGGCAGTCGGGAAGAAGAGTGCCACCACCGGTCCTCGATTCATCTTTTCAATTAGAATGTGGTGACGAGTCTGGTCAACCACCCTGACTCTATTCTCTATCTTCCCTTCTTTGAAGTGGCGGAATTCTTGATCCGGGAACGCATTCTGATACGCCTCTTTGACCGCAGACAAAAATCTCCGCTCCAGTACAGTGCCATAGTCAAAAGCGGTACGGCTTTCTTGGGGCAGGACAATTGGAAGACAGGGCCCCCGCATCAGGTTGACCAGGTCCAGATTTCCTTCTATCTGGGCCATCAGCTGTTCAGCTCTTATCCGGAAGGTATCCGACCGCAGTGTGGTACAACCGAACAGAGCGTTAAAACGAGCCAAACGGTCACCGTAGTTGATGTCTGGCTGGTTGACTTTGTAGGAACGTTCCGGATCACAGATGTTGTCTCCTACATCAAGCGGCGGTATCCTGCGACCGTGTCTGTCAAAGAGCAGTGGCTGTTTCGACACGACTTCGACAGTCAGCCGTCCGTGGATGATGTCAGTGACAATCTCAAAGGCCGTCATACCTGTGTCTTTGGCCAACCTGGTAGCCAAGGCCTTCCACTGACCGAAGCTGAAATCATCCAGCTTCCCTTTCTTACCCATTACTTCCCTCCTTTCAGGCTAATCGCCCGAAAAGCAATTTTGCCTCTCCCCGAGGCCCGGGACCCTCCTAACCACTAGGAAAGTTAATAAACTTAACAAGACCACTAAAAAAAGTCAACAGATAACCTGCTGACTTTTTTTATCTAAGATGTTATTGAACTACGCCGTCGATCAGGGTTACCGTATTGCTGCAAGTAATCTGATTAGCTTGATCTACTACGCAGATTGAATAATAATGTGTTCCTTCACTCAAATCAACGGTTTCTTTCCGAGAGCCGGAGGCCGAACCATCATCTGTTTTGGAAACAGTGGCTGCTTTGGAGATAGCTGATAAATAGCCGTCGGTCGGATATACGGGTGTGGCATCAGTCTGCGACCAGACCAGTTTATAGTATTTAAAATCACTCTCATTAGATTGAGTCCAACTTAGAGTAATCTCTCCGCTTGAATAACTGGCTGACAAGACAACAGCGGCTGGAGCCGGATTTTCGTTGATCGCTGTTACCTGAACCACGTTGCTGCAATAGATATTGTCTCCCACTGCACAGATTCGATAATAGTAACTTTTCCCCGAAACGGTTCCATAATCGCGATGGCTCTCATCCCCTGCCGACTTAGCTGCGATATGACCATTATCAGGATATTTTAGGTCTGAGTTGGTTTCCGAACGAACTACTTTGTAATACTTGAATCCGGGCAAATTTGATTTATCCGTCCACCATAAACCAACCCCAATATCCTCAGCTTCAGCTGATAATATCGGACCGGTATATTGAGGAACAATATTCTGGGCAGTCACTTTCACATTGTTGCTGTAAACCAGACACTGACCGGATCCGTCATATTGGCAAACCCGAAAGTGATAGGCGGCCCCGTCGGTCAAAGCCCAGGTATAACTACGAGTAGCTGAGTCGGTTAAATACTGATAATCATTGCCAGGATAAACAGGATCAACCGAATTGTTTTTAACTAATTTGAAACCATGTTCAATGGTCAAATCAGTTACTGTCCAGCTTAGATGAATTCCGTCATTGGCTGCGCTGCCTGATAAGACAATACCAGTTTCCACCGTTACTTCTTCCTCTTCTTCTTCAATTTGGGCTTGCTTGCCTTTCATAAATAACACGTTAGAGCAAAAGATCACATTGTCTGACATTACTTCGCATATCCGATAGTAATAATTTTTTTCTTCGCTAACATCAGTATCGATATAGCTCTCTTGGCCTTTATCCTTTTTGGCAATATGACCGTCG
>JAIWBS010000024.1:0-4177 GCA_048633705.1 Pirellulales bacterium | reverse complement strand
TAGTACCTGAATTAGTCGGGTTAATTTGATAGGCATCATAAGTTCCGTTTTGGACCAAAACTGTATCTCCTGCTTGTAAGGTAGCTGCTGCTTTGGCGATAGTGCACCAAGGTTCACCGGCTGTCCCTGGACCTTCATCTGAACATCCGGTTTCAGCGACGTAATAAAAGACTTCCCTGCTTACAGGTATAAAAACTACTTTTTTTGGCCTAGTCAGGTAATACCCGGCAAAACCGACAGCCAAAATTAAAGAAGTGGCTGATACGGCAACTAAAATTTTATGTGCTAAGTCTAATTTTTGCTTGGTCTCGATTTTGGTCATAAGTTTATCATTAATAATTATATAATATTATTTTAAAATTTACCGGTAGCTATGTTGATTCCGTTTATATAATTCTCAGGATAAGCCACGAATTCCTTCATCAAGGTGCCGTCCGGATAATAGATTCTAATTATTGCTCTGTCTTGGGCCGCCACTGCTGTCACAATCTCTTGCTCATAATCATAGTCAAAATCTCCAGTAGCCACCGAAATGCCTCCCCGAAAATCAGTGTTAAAAGCCCAAAAACCAGAGCTTAGAATACCAATTGTCCCAGTTCGACTGTTATGGCCAAATATCCTAACATGAGGGCTACCTAAATAAGCAGGTCCAGTGATTATTTCACTTTTACCGTTAGCATTGGTGTCCCCACACCCTAACGTTACTCCTCCTCTAAAATTTTGGCTATAAGCCCATAAACCTAAAATTACCGGACGATAAACACCATCGCGGTAGCCAAATATTCTCATATGAGCAGTAGCGTCTTTGCGTGGTATGACGATGATTTCTGACTTGCCTCCGTCCAAATCGCAGACAGCCAAAGACACTCCGTTGCGGTATCCAACATTATAAGCAAAGAAGTTTTCAATCACCGGTACCCATTGATTGTCGCGCCAACCGAAAATCCGGACATTGGATCCTCCGCTGGAAAACGGTACGGTGACAATTTCCGCTTGACCATCGCCGTCCAAATCACCAGCCGCCACATTGACCCCACCCCGGAAATTGGCATCATAAGCCATAAAGCTGTCTATCAAGTTTCCGCCGGAGTCAAATATCCTGACCGCTGGTTGATAGCCCGGACCAGCTCCCACAATAATTTCATCTATTCCATCTTGACCCAAATCTTCGGCCTCAACATCAATTCCTCCCCTGAACCCCTCTTCAAAAGCCCAGAATTGACTTTGAAGATTACCGTCACCATCAAATAGGCGAACCTGAGGGCCTCCACCTTGGTTAGTACCGGTTACAATATATGTTTCGCGATATGTTATTTCAATCGGATCTTCCGAACCACCGACAGCATCACACTCTCTCGATTCGCCTGGTTTGTATTCTGTGGTATCACACTGGTTGGTATCTGTACACTCTCTGGTTTGTTGAAAATCGATACAAGCTGACCATTCAGTACAGGACCAATCTTCAGTACAAGGTTCTTCAGGATCACCAGGAGGTTGGCATGATTGGGTTATGGCTGGCATTTCTTCCTGGGTGCCGCAATTGTTTAAATCTGTACATTCCCTGGTTTTTTGGCCTTCAATACAATCTGACCAATCTGTACAAGACCAAGCCTCAAAACAATCTGTGGTTTTATCGGCAATATTGGAAAGACTTGACCAATTACCTGCTTCATCAACAGTTTTTACAGCAAAATAATATTTAGTATTGGGAGCCAAATTAGTTACCACTAATGATTGTTGATTACCAGCTAAATCGGGCGATGGTTCATTTTCAACTTGTGTGGTTGAATTCCAATTCCCGTCATTAATTTCAGATGTAGAATATCTGATATCATAAGCCGTGGCAGTTCCAACGTTAGCGTCATCACCAGGAGCTGTCCAAGTTAAAGATACAGAATTGGAGGAATCCATAGAAATTACCGAGGGCATCTCGGTGATAGGAGCCATTAAGAAAGGGGCGGTTTCAATAAGAGTCAATATTAAAACTGTTGCTAAAACAATGGTGGTTAAACTAATATAAATCCCCAGTCGGATTTCAAGAGTAGTTTTTGCTTTCAGTTTAGTGGCCATATATTTCTCCATATTATTAATATTTATTATTCGGCTTGTAAATCATCAATGGTTGATGGAGCTGTTGAATCGCAATCTTGAATTTCTTCCGGTTTATCAATATCGGTACCGCAGGAGTTTGAATCCGTACAAGTTCTTGTCTGTTGACTATCTTCACAATCAGACCAATCAGTACATTGCCAGTCTTCAACACAAGCCGGTTTGAGGAGAATAATACCATTACTACCTGATAAGGTTATTTCGGTAACCGTCGAGCCATCATTAATTGGGTCTTGAGTGCCTAATATTTTCCGGTATTCGCCTCCCAAATCAATGGTGACAGAAGCTGGATTGGGGTTGGCCAATACTATTCCATCGGCAAAATCCCGACGCCAAACCCCTTGCGGATAAGTAATAACGTTAACGTCCAATTCAAAAGCATCATTAGCCGCATTTCCCAAATAATTCTTTCCAGACCAATTATTGGCAGCTGTCGGTATTACCGCTTGGCCGCTTCCTAAATTAACGGCAAACTCATCTAACCAGTAAAATTCCGTATAACCAAGATTGCTATCATACATTTCGTAATAAGAACCGGTTAATAAAGAAAAGGTAAAAGCCCAACGCGGTACCCGATAATTATGAGTCACTGGCATTTCCTCAGAATTATAAGGACCAACTACCATATTAAAGTCAGGGCTCTGGCCATTGCTGTTCCAATTAGTAAATGCTTCCATCCTTTCCCGCCAAGTGCGTTGGCTCCACCAACCCTCAATCATCTCACCGTTGCCAAAATCATATTGGTCATGCACACCATTACCGATCATCCAAAGATCCTCTCCCAGTTGATTTCTGGCCTTGCTATAAAAATCGTTGATGCCGGCCGTCCATTGGGCTGTAGAAAATTCATTAGTATCAGCCACTCCATCATGATCTATATCGATGGGGTAATCTAGATATGGATTCATCCAATTAATATTGTTATATAAACTGTCCCAAAAAACTCCGTCCCAAATTCCCGGGGCAATTAAGGTATTCTTGGTATAGTTAATATTATGAGAATTATAATTCCAGTCGGCTGTTCCCGGCTTGACCGGACAATAAGGAGTAATATCCATCACTACTGATGTCCAAGGATTATCCGATAATTCTTCAATGGTATCACCGACTGTATCGGTTAAAGACCACCTGTCTTCCGGATCACCGAAATGAACTACTCCATCTACCAAATCATAAAGAATGTGACCGGCTTGCGGGTAGGAACCATCGCCCGGCCAGGTTGGAAGAGGTTGATAAGTATAACTCTGTGGTTGGTGGACAAACATTTTGGTGTTAGGACTTAGCGCCCTAACTTCTTCTAAACGATCGGGGTTACAGTCAGATATATATCGAGTGTGATATTTATGTAGAACCAATAAATCGTATCTGGCCGCTTGTTCTACTGTTGTCTCGTCAGTAATAATACAGCCGTGTAACACCAAACCCAATCGAGGATAATCGTCATCCCAATTTGGTAAAACTCGATAAGTAACTTGGTAATCACTATCGGCAGTGCCAAAAGAAGCATTGCATCTAACATAATAATTGTAAGTATTACCAGATTGTAAACTGCTCAAAGCAGCAGTATGAGTAGTACCAGTCCCTGATAAAGTATAAGGCATATCGGCATAGAGAGTGCCACTGTTCGTATCATAACGACAGGTAGAATCATAATTGGTTGTAACGGTTAAATCGATACTAGTAGTGCTGGTGTTATGAGCTACGTAATCAGGGCTGTGCGTAGCGATAATATCGTCTGCGTTACAATCAGTTTCCTGATAGACTCCGGCACAGCAATATCCAGTATCATATTCAATCCCTCCACATTCACAAGTTTCAGTAATCTCACCATCTGCGCAAGTTGAATCTGGCAATATAGCTAATTCGCAAGGCAAGGCTCCGATTGGCTCCCCATCTGAACCTTCATTGCCAGATTGGCAAAGCCAGGAATCGGCTTTAGGGGTAAAATCATAGTTATCCGGATCAACAAAAATATCATACCTGTCTAAGTTCCTATCCTGTTTTGAATTCATATCGTGAATATTACCATTGGCTGCTTGCCAGTTTTCCAACAATAGATTGCCGTATA
>JAIWBS010000023.1:0-8155 GCA_048633705.1 Pirellulales bacterium | reverse complement strand
ATTGTTTCTAACTCTCAAATTTTTGCCATACCGATCATGCAGCTTCTTTATAGAGAAGGGCTTCATGCCCTCAGGGTCGCTCCTGATGATCCTTATTTGTCTTTTGAAACAAATAGGGCGGATATCCTGATTGTGGCTGTCGGTAGGCCCAATTTTATCAAAGCCGATATGGTTAAATTCGGTTCAACCATTCTTGATGTCGGTTGTAACAAATTTGACGACCGAACCACTGGCGACGTCGACTCAAAAGACATTGAAAAGCAAGCTTCCTATATTACCCCAGTGCCAGGCGGCATTGGTCCCATGACTATCGCTTTGCTTTTGACCAATGTGGTTGCTGCTTTTGACCAGCAGAGTTAATTAAAAAAACTTACTATGCGTTAGTAAGTTTTTTGTTTTTCTATTTTTTCGCCGACCTGAGAAAATTTTTGGGGTCGACAATTTCCGTTCTGAAATATTTTTGCAATTTTAGTAAACTTTTATTTTCGGTAATCAGATAATCAGCTTGAGAAGCCAAGGCACACTGGATATACTTGGCATCTTCCGGGTTCATTTTAATCTCTACAATATCGAAATCAGCTTTGATAATCTCAGCAGTGGCAAAGTAATCTTCTAAAACATCCTGCCATTCCGGTTCAACATCCTTCTTCCCCAGTAAATCAACACACTCTTTTAGCGCTTTTTTGCTGATTATAGGCTGAAGATCGCCAACTAGACATTGCTGGACTATTTTATAAACAGGGCCAGTTTTCTTTTGGATTTTCTTGATTAATAAGTCGCAATCGACAATAATCTTTTTCATAGTTCAATTATATAACCATCTATTTTATAAATCAAACGGGATCTGGTATTATTACTGAAGTGATGTTTATTTGGTAATTGGAATTCACCCTTTAGGGTGCTATCATCATGCAGTGACAAACAGCCTAAAGGCTGTATTCCAAAACCAGTTTGCATTACTCATTACGCACTACATAACTATGTCTTTCGCTATCGGAATTATCGGTCTACCTAACGTGGGTAAATCTACCCTGTTCAAAGCCTTAACTAAAAAACAGGTAGATATTTCTAATTATCCATTTACCACTATTGAGCCTAATATTGGAGTGGTGTCCGTACCTGATCAGCGACTCGATCAGTTAGCTAAACTTCTAAAACCGGAAAAGGTGTTGCCCACCCATATTGAATTTATTGATATTGCTGGATTGGTCAAAAATGCTCATCGGGGAGAAGGATTAGGCAACCAATTTTTGGCCCAGATCAGAGAGGTTAAAGCCAAAGTCCATTTAGTCAGAGTTTTTGCTGACAAAAATATTAGTCATGTAACCGGTGATACTCATCCTGAACAAGATATTGCCATAGTAAATTTGGAATTGATTATGGCTGATTTAGCCACGGTTACCAAAAGATTAGAAGAAGTTACTCCTCAAGCTAACTCCGGTGAGAAAGAAGCCCTGGCCCAGAAACCCACTCTGGATAAAATCAAAAATCACCTCAATCAATATCAGCTGTTAAATAATCTATCCTTATCTGACGAAGAAAAAGAATCAATCAAAGACTTAAATTTACTGACGACTAAACCCACCCTCTATGTTCTCAACGTTGAAGAAGCCCGGCGCCAACAGGATTTTCAATTAAAACTTGATTACCCCATCCAAGCAATTACTCTATCGGCCAAACTGGAATCCGAACTGGTTGATTTATCCCCCCGGGAAATTAAAGAACTAGGTTATCAAGAAACCGGCTTGGACAAACTTATTAAAGCAGCCTATCAGCTGCTGAAACTAATCACTTTTTTTACTACCCAAAGCAATACTTTGCAAGCCTGGACTCTTTCCCAAGGGGAATCAGCTCAAATGGCGGCTGGCGAAATTCACAGCGATTTTGCTGAAGGTTTTATTAAAGCCGATGTTATCAACTGGCAAGATTTGATAAACGCCGGATCAGAAAAAAAGGCCCATGAGAAAGGCCTGATCAAGACAGTAGGCAGGGAATACCCGGTCCAAGACGGTGATGTAATCAAATTTAAGTTTAAACCTTAATTTAGATCTATAGTCAATTGTTCAACTTGCAGGCGGTCCAACACATTTTGGGCCGTTTGTTCATCTCCCCAGGTCGCTTGATGGTAATCAACTGTTTTAACAGGCAAAAATTCGATGGTCTGAATTTTTTTACCCTTATAAACTATTTCAACTGCTACTCCTTCAGTGGTTGGAACAGACCACTCCTGGTCAAAGATAAAATTACCCAAGCTATAAAAAATGTGACCATTTTCGTATTGTTCATAGGGCTGGACAACGTGAGGGTGATGGCCAATAACCAAATCCGCTCCGGCATCAATGGCTGCCCGGGCAAAATCAACTTGCAGTTGCCCTGGTATATAAACATACTCAGCTCCAGCGTGCATAGAAACAATTATTTGTTCGGCTTGTTGAGTAGCCTTATCGACATCATCGGTCATTTGATCAATATCCATATTATTCATACCGATTTTAGCGGGACCGGCTAAATTTGAATTGGGGTAAGCGTAACCGAGATAAGCGAATTTTATCCCGTTTTTTTCTATAATAACCGCTTGATGAGACTGGTCACTATCAAAACCGGCTCCACAATAAGCAATATTATTGGCAAATAGCAAATCCATAGTATATTTCATGCCGGCCGCTCCTTGATCACCAAAATGGTTGTTGGCCAAAGTTACAACATCAATCCCTGCTAATTGCAATCCTCCTATACTTTCCGGCAAGGCCCGAAAAACGACACTGCCGTTAGGGGTTGCACTACCTCCGTCATACAAAGGAGATTCCAAATTTATAAAAGCCAAATCGGCTTGGGAAAATTGGTCAGCTATTTTCAAAAAAGGCGAAGTCCAATCTTGATATTTCAACATTTTTTGTTCGACTGTCCTTGCTAACATCACATCACCGCCGAAAATTACGGTGGTGGTCATAGGCTCTACAACTTTTGGTTGAATGTGAACTGGCTGATCTGCCTGCCAATTGTCCAAACTATTATCGACCGGGTATAAAACAAAAAAACCGACAGCCAGGGCAAATACTAAAACTAATATTAATAGATATAAATTATTCTTCATTTTTTTCGCCAGACCATTATCTGCCTAAAAACCCGTTGGCCTGGTCTTTGATAAATAGCTGAATCGTATTTTTGTTCTTCGATTTTAAATGTATCTAAAGCAAATCCCATACTTTTCACTTCGTTTAATATTGAAAGGTGATACTGATTATTGTTTATCCGCCAGACCGGCCAGATAATAACAATCGGCGTCCCCTTAACCAAATATTTAGAAGCTGCTTCAAAAAAATCCCGATAAAGATTATCTAATTCATTAATTATTTTGGGTAGTTGTGACTGATTAAAGCGAGGCGGTCCTAAATACGGCTCAGTGATAATAGCTGATGGGGTTTTTATTTTTTTAAAAACCGTCCTGCTATCTGATTCGATAAGTTGATAGTGAGATTTTAGATGGTGATCTTTGAATAACCATTTTAGATTATCCTCGGAGTCTCTAATCGCCTTTGTTGAAATATCCGAACCAACCACTTCTTGGTAACCCATCAACAAGGCTTCTTGTAATATAGTGCCTGAACCACAAAAGGGATCTAATAATAAACCGTTTTTGGGAACCCCAGTCAGATTTATCATCATCTTAGCCAATTTAGGCGGTAGCATACCAGAATAACTGTCCCGACTGGGCCGACCGTAGTCCCTTTGGCTGTATTGCTCAAACTCTTGAACAACCTGGGTAACCCCTAGATATATTTTGGGGCCGTCTGATAAAAATACAAATTCTGCTCCTTTCTCAATCAACTTATTTTTTGCCACTACTACACTGGAAAGAACTGGCTGGCGCGAGGTAACAAAACGAGAGCTTGTCCCTCTGGCTTTCAACTGTTTCTTGAGCGATAGTCCCATCCGGCCGATTTGGCTTGGCAGCTTTTTATCATTTCCATAATAACTCAGCCCAAAAAGCGGCCTTGGCTGCCCAGATAATTGATTGACCAACTGTTCTAAAAAGTCATCTTTGGCTATATCACTACTGGCAACCCGGCCAATAATCTTGCCTATTTTAATGGTGCCTCCCAATTGCTTTAAAGTTTCAGTTGGATTAAAATTTCCGCCAAGAGGAATTACTAAAAATTGCTGACTAAATTTAAAAGAATTTGGGGATAAATTTAGATGACTAATAATTTCCCAAGTAGATAGCAGGGGAACTCTCCCTAATATAAAGAAATATTCATTCATACACTATCTATTCTAACTGTATTTCCGCCTCTTGTCATATCACAAAAGCTGTGATAAACTGGTTTTACTAGCCAAGAATGGCGTTTTTTAATAAAATATAACTGTTATTTTAATGACAAAATACGAGCTGATATTAATTGTTCCTGGTAAAGTATCTGATAAAGAAATTCCCCAGGTTTCCGAGAAAATTGCCCTAATTTTGGAGAAGCAAGGGGCTAAAATCTTCGAAGAAGACAACCTGGGTCGAAAGAAATTATCCTACCCCATCAAGAAAAACGAAATAGGTACTTATTTGCTTTATCGTTTTTCTGGTAACAATCAAATTGCCGAAAAATTAGAAAAAATTTTTAAATTAACTTCGGAAATTATTCGCTACTTAATAATCATCAATCCTCCAGTTATAGAGAAAAAGGTTGAAAAAGCGCCCATTGTAAAATCTGGAGTCAGTGAAGTCAAAAAGGCCCCTGAGGTCAAAGAAAAGAGGAAGATTAATTTAGAAGATTTGGAAGAAAAACTAGATAATATCTTAGATGACGGTATCTTAAAATAAATTTATTATTAATAATAAAAAAGTATGAATTTAAATAAAGCAATGATCATCGGCAACCTGACCAGAGATCCGGAAATGCGTAACTTGCCATCCGGCCAAACTGTTGCTTCCTTTTCAGTGGCTACCAATCGCCGCTGGAAAGACAAACAAACCGGGGAACCCAAAGAATCTTCTGAATTTCATAACATTGTCGCCTGGGGTAAACTGGCTGATATCTGCAACCAATATCTAAAAAAGGGTGGTAAGGTCTATATTGAAGGCCGTCTCCAAACCCGCTCCTGGGATGACCAAAGCGGCAATAAAAAATATCGAACTGAAATAATCGCTGAAAATATGATTATGTTAGATAGACCAGGAGCCGTACCAGAAATGCCAACTAAGACCGACCAGCCAAAAAACAAGGAGAAAGAGTCCGATGAGGAAGAAATTAGCGTTGAGGATATACCTTTTTAGAAAAACTTATGCAACAAAAAATCACTGTTAAAAAAAATCGCGTTTGTTACTTTTGTGCTCAAGATCAAAAAGCCATAGATTACAAGGATATTCAAACCTTAAAGCGTTATATTTCCTCTTACGCCAAAATTGTACCCCGCCGCAAAAGTGGCGTCTGCACAAAGCACCAAAGAAAACTGGCCCGAGCTATAAAAAGAGCTCGTTTTATGGCTTTGTTACCTTATACAACTAGATAACTAGCTGGAAATTAAGATCCGATCTTATTTTTTATTTTGAATAAAATGTTGACCATGAACGATTTAAAACTAGGAAAAATAATCTCCCTAAATGATCAACCTTATCTAGTAACTTTTGCCCAACACGTCCAAATGGGAAGAGGCGGAGCAATTTTACGCACTAAGTTAAAAAATCTTTTGTCCGGACAAGTGTTGGAAAAAACTTTTAAAGGCGGTGATAAAATCGATGAAGCTGATCTTAGTTATCGCCAATCAAGTTTTTTGTACAAAGAACAAGACCAATACTATTTTATGGATTCGGAAAGCTACGAGCAGTTTTTCTTGTTAGCCACTAATATAGGGGCCAATAAAAACTACCTTAAGGAAGGACAAATGGTAAAAACTATGCTTTTTAAAGATAAACCGATGGCCGTAGAATTACCCAAAAAAGTCGATTTAAAGATAATTAATACCGAACCGGGAATAAGAGGTGATACTGCCCAGGGGTCAGTCACAAAACCGGCCACTTTAGAAACTGGTTACAAAGTAAATGTTCCCCTTTTTATCAACCAAGGAGATATTATAAAAATCAATACGGAAACTGGCCAGTATGTAGAAAGGGTATAAATAGATAACAAAAAACCCGTTCCGCGTCCGCAGGATGGGTTTTTTGGATAGATTATTTTTCTTTTTCTTGAACCACTTTTAGAATATCTTGTCTAATCTGCTTCATCAGGTTTTTATCTGCCTTTAGGCTTTCCTTAGCCGCCTCTCGGCCCACTCCCAGCTTTTTCTCTCCATAAGCGAAAGTATTGCCCGATTTCTTAATGATATCATATTGCACGCCGGTATCTAATAGATCGCCAGAGATAGAAATTCCTTCGTTATACATAATATCAAACTCGGTAGTCCGAAAAGGGGCAGCTACTTTATTCTTAACGACTTTACACTTAACTCGATTTCCGATTGATTGGTCTCCTTTTTTAATCTGAGCTCGCCGTCTTAGTTCGATTCTAACCGAAGAATAAAATTTGAGGGCGGTACCGCCGGTAGTTGTTTCGGGGTTGCCAAAAAATACTCCGATTCTCATTCTGATTTGATTGATGAAAATCACTATAGTCTGGGTTTTACTGACAATGCTGGTCAGTTTACGCAAAGCTTGGCTCATCAATCTGGCTTGCAGGGCCATATGTTTATCTCCCATTTCTCCTTCAATTTCCGCTTTTGGTGTCAGGGCTGCTACCGAGTCTATCACCACGATATCAACAGCATTAGATCGAACTAAGGTTTCCAGGATCTCTAAGGCCTGTTCTCCATTATCAGGCTGGGATAATAAAAGATCATTAACTTTTACCCCGATCTTTTTAGAGTATTCCGGATCCAGGGCATGTTCGGCATCCACATAAGCAGCAATCCCTCCCAATTTCTGAACTTCAGCTACAATGTGTTGAGCTAAAGTAGTCTTACCGGAAGCTTCCGGTCCAAATATTTCTATTACCCGGCCACGAGGCACCCCGCCCACACCCAAAGCAATATCCAGTGATAAACAACCAGTGGATACTGCATCGACATCGGCGTGTCTAGCTTCGCCCAGTTTCATTATAGAACCGTCACCGAATTTTTCTTTGATTTGTTCGATGGCAGCGGCTGCCGCCTTTGATTTTTCATCGAGCTGAGCTCGATTATCCTGTTTTGAACTCATGTTTCTATATATACTTAATTGTTATCCCCATCATCTTTTTTATAAAGTATTTTCCGTTCAATCACTGTTTTTTGACTACGCTCTTTGGCTACCGAGATTCTAATAATATTTACTCCTTCCTGCAAATCAACTATCTTAGAAAATCTACCATCGGAATCAACCAACACCGCCTGTCCGTTAATTTCCAAATTAGCCTCCTTGTCCGTACTGCCAGCTACTATTACCGTGGACTGACTGGTAGTCAAATTATCCTCTGGGCTATCTAGGAATAGTCCAGGTGGGACAAAAATCATTTGTATCTGCCAGCTCAGGTAAATCAGAATAGCTACTACCACCAGTCCAATAATACCATATCTAATTTTTTTTGGAGTGATGATTGATTCGGGTAATTTGACTGAATTATCTACCGGTTGAGTTTTATCAATAATTTGTTTTTCTTTCTCATATATTCGCAAAACCATTTCTGAATTAACCTGTAAATATTCAGCGTATCTTTTTAAAAAGCTCTTTATGTAAACTTCACCTGGCAACTTTTGGTATTGACCGGCTTCTAAAGCCTCTAGATAACTCGGCTGGATATTTAATTGAGAAGCCATTTGTTCTAAGGTATACCGTTCTTCTTGACGCAAGCGGGCTAATCGCTCACCCAAAGTTGCGCTGCCAATTATCCTTTTACCGCTAAAATCTCTCATAATTTATTCCCGATCAATCTCTTGGTCAGATTCTTCTATCGGTTCATTGGATTCTCCCTCAACCTCATCCTCTCCTCCCTCCGATTCATCTTCAGTCACCTGATCATTTTCCTCCCAAGCTTCCTCTATAATCTCTCGGGGCTTAGCTCCATCGGATGGACCAATAAAACCTCTTTCTTCTAAGATATCCAAAATGCGGGCAGCTCGGGCATAACCGACCCTACGTCGCCTTTGCAATAATGAAGCAGAGGCCTTCCCGGCCCGCAAGATCACTTCCTTG
>JAIWBS010000022.1:0-4117 GCA_048633705.1 Pirellulales bacterium | reverse complement strand
TTTTTCACCTGGGGATAGGCTGACCGTATCTTCATATTCGACAACTCTGGGTTTTTTATTACGGCTATCATCGGTAATTTCGTTTTCTGGTATTCTTTGCACCAAGAGAGTCAGTTGATTACCGTTATTTTGCTGTAAGACGAATTTTGTTGCGTCATAATAAATGTTTCTATCTCTAAAATTAATGATCTTAGCACCCTGATCACCATCAACCAATAAGGTGGCAGTTAGTTCTGGATTAGCTGCGTCTTCCCCAACTTCTTCAATATGATAATAGATATCAACTAGTTCAGCGGTAGTGTTAGTGTTATCTATTTTAATCTTGTCGTCTTGGCTTAAGACGACCGTATCTCCATATTCCACTACACTAGGGTTCGCTAATTCGATCTGATCTTTACTAAACCACTTAAAGTAGGTAAAAACTATTCCCCAAAAACAAACAACTACAACCAAAGTGATAATTATTGGTTTCATAAAATCATTTTTCATAATCTTTCAATTAAAAATTATACCAATCAATCGGATCAGTCTTATTAAATCGTATTAGCCATACATTCAGCATAATCAGCAGTGTCACTCCAGACATCTTGAGGAATATTGGCCTGCAAGCAACCCGGGCCGAAATGAATTTCATTTTGAATTTCATCTCGTGAATAGCCGCCATAAACCAAGCCATAAGCCAAAACTAACGACCAAGTGGCATCAATTCCTTTACCAATGGCTGACAGGTAATCACCTACCCATTCCATTTGCTCCTGTTCAGCAGCGAAAGTGGTAGCAGTTCGTCTGTTATTGTAGCGATAACGACTGGCGTTAAGCAGATAACGGTATTCATCTCCCTGATAGGCCGATTCAATAGCCCGGTCGACATTGGTCGTATCATTGATTACTTTGATAAACAAGTCGCTATAGTAATTGCCGAAATATGGAACCAGGTAATCCAAATGGAGCTTTCCTTGCTGATAATCTCTACCGGCATTAAAGTCAGGCACTAACAGTTCGATATAGCTATTAGTCCAGGCACTGATGGGAAATTCATAGTAATCACCCTTTATGACGCTTTGTTCGTATACTGCGGGCCCTAGCTTAGCTACGGCATTAGTCAAACTATCGGGTCCGGTTCCCAGACTCCGGCCATAAATCCGGAACGTTTCCCCGGGCATTACATAACTTGCATCATAAGTATCAATATAAGAATAATCAGATTCTGTAACCGTATAAAATTTCTGGCTGATTATTTTATTTTCTTCCTGATCGAAATCAGAAAAAGTGGATAAATTTGTGCCGTCTTCTGTGGTGCCAGCAGCAAACTCCAACCAAAATGTATAATGAGTGTTTCTCTGCAATGGACCGATATTATTGGAATAATGATTTGTCACTTGCCAATCGTTTAACGTTTGCGGCAGGGTCGTCCGGGTAGTACTGTCACCGGTTTCTTCATAAACAACATCAACTGAGCCTTCAATTTCTTTAAACAGTTCCCATTCTAATGTGACAAATCTTTTGTTGGACTTACTGGTATAAATATCAGTTACAAAAGGAATGGCCACTTGGGCACCACCGGCTAAAGGCAACAAAAAACTTATCAATAGAGTAAAAAGAACGATTTTACTTAGATGTTTCATGGTTTTATTATAATTATTAATTAAAAATACCAATCAATCGGATCTTTTCCGGTTACCGTTTCGTTACGGCCTACGGTCACTTTAACCGCTTTGTGGCTGGCACAACTGATATCCATGCCGCAAGTAACGTACTGGGAATAATAGGCTCTATCTTCGTCCGTATAACCGATATTGCTGGCCGGATCTACCAAATGGGCAAAAACATTATAATCACCGGGCGGGACTGATACTTCATAACCATAACCGTAAGTATAGTCATCTCCTTCTAACATTTCATAAGTGCAATACATATCCACTCCATCAATGTTTTCCGCACAAACCCCCAGGGCTGGTATTTCTTCCGACGGGTAGCCCAACGAACCGGAGATCTTGCCCCAGTGGGCTTCGGAATCAATCTCTTCCACTTCATAGACATTTGATGGCACGTGAGATAACCATAAGCCCAAGATGATAATGGCCGTAATTATTACTATCAGCAGGATGATAACGATTTTTAAAAGTTTTTTCATAATTTTATGGTTAACCAATTCTAATATAAGACCATCCCTTGATGAATTCCCGGACGGTGGTCACCTCTTTTTTATAAGGATCCAGCACTTTGGCATCCAATAATCTAGGATCAATTAATTTCAGTTCGTTAGGTGGGATCCCCGGATTAGTTTTCTTGCCGCCGGACAGTTTTTTCATCTCTTGGACTATATCATTCCAGTCTTGGTTAGTAATTCCCGGCGGGCGGATCATGATTGAAGTATGATTTAACAAATTCTTGTATTTTTCTCCGGTGATTGACAAGATACCTTCGTGCTTGGCCCCGGGCACATCCGGGTCACCGGTAATTCCCAGTTTATGAAGCAAGTCCCGTTCCAACCAAAGCATAGAGTCACCGCAACGGCCGAATTGGTAGGTATCGACAAAATCGGCGCTGTCGCCGCTAAAACCATGGTCAAAAATAGCCACCAGGTGCTGCCACCAAAAAGCAAAAGATAGTTTGCTGGTATTAGTCTTGATATCTTTGGTTTGATTATTAAACCAGGCTTCAATTTTTTTTGGATCCAAGATTTTATCAATCTCTTCTTGGGTGTATTTAAAGCCCAATCGGATCCGGACTTTTTCCGATTCATCTTTACGGTTGATTTTTACCTTTTTGATTAAGTTTCCGTTCTTATCGTAAATATAAGTAGTTTCGTCATCTCCTTTGACCGAAAGAGTGCTGGTCAGTCGATTAAGATCGTCTTTGACGTCAATTTGGCAATCACAGTTGGGATAAGTTCCAGAGAAGGAAATCAATTCGGAGTTTTTCTTGCCCCACAAATGTTTCTTGCACTTATATTCGCAGTCCAGGGCGATGGTTCCTGAGGTTGATAAGGAAATGTTGGTTCCGGCCTGGGAAATATTTACATTCTGATTGGAGTTGGTGTTGGCGTTAGAATTGGAATTTTGGTTGGTGTTGGTGTTTTGATTGGCATTGGAATTAAGGTCAATTGACGAATTGATGTTTAAATTAAATCCCCCTTGGTCAATATCTTGGTTGGTGTTAGCTGAATTGGTGTTGGCATTGGTATTAGTGTTTGTTCCCGTGTCCGTACCCGGACAATCTTGATCTAAACCGACGCAGGCATAAATACAGCGCGGGCAGGCCGTGTGGTCCGGTCCATAAGCACACTCCTTATTGGGATCAGCTGGATCTTCATAGATACTACCCGATGACCCGCAAACGCAATCTCCAACATAACTCCAGTGAGCATCAGCAATTTTGTCGCAGTTGGCCTGAATGCATTTAATAGTGTTTGTATCCCAAACATAGCCGGTCGGACAGTCAGTTTCACCAAAGATCACACTCGGTAAAAATAATAAAATCCCCGTCAATATTCCGAGGAATAAATACTTTTTGAGCATATTTTTTTGGGTTAATTATCTTTTGTCCAATTAATTACAATTGTCAAAAGCGGGCAGGTGCTTTGATTCGGAAGCTTCCATTAAATTGGTAAAAACTTCCGTAATATCTTCGTATTCAGTAACCACCGGCAATAATTCATCTCTATACAAAGCGGCGTTGGCAATCTCGGCTTCAACTCCGACCTGGCAAGATTCCTGGCGAGTTTCCGGAACAACCAAAGCGGCAACATCATAAAGGTCATTGGGAATAGCCGCTCCGTATTTATCATAGATAGCTTTCAGAGAAGAGATGTGCTGCTCTTCAGCCCGGATAATCATAGAAAAAGGACGAACCGAACCAATCTTATTAATCACTGCTTCGTAAGTGGCTCGTGCCTTGTACTCATCATCAATCGCTTTCTCCAGAGCGATTTTGGCAGCATCGGTCAAATCCCCTACTGGATATTCCAGGCCGGACACTTCTAAACAGTCTTCAGCCAGACAATTGGATTCAGTAATCGCTACGGTGGCTGGGCTCTCATTAACGGCTGAATTGATGTTGGTGGTCTGATCTCCTCCAATCAGAGGATAATAAAGGGCTAAGCCACCTAATATTA